>NZ_SSDQ01000129.1:0-79662 GCF_004794315.1 Microbacterium sp. PF5
CACGCCAACTACCGCGGCACACCCGACCTCACCTTCGACGCCGCACTCACCATGCCGCGGTGACCGGAGGGGCGGGGTCGGGCGCCTCCGGGTGCCCGGCCCCGTCCGCATCGCAAATCGATCCGGGATTCCGGCGTAATGAATCGGGCGTCGAAACGTCTCATGATATGGGGACGTTCGCAGCGGGGGTGAGCTGAGCCGGAGGCATCTGCCTGCCGCCTCACCCGCGCCCGGATTCGGTCGTGGGTGCAGTGCGCCGATACGCAACGACGGACACGAAGGAATCCGATGTACCTGAAGGGAACTCGAGCACGCACCTGGGGGATGCGTGCTCTGGTGGGAGCGACGATCGCCGCCACCGCATTCACGACCTCGCTGGTGACCGCCGCCTCGGCGGGCGGAGCGGTGTTCGAGATGATGACCGCGCATTCGCCGGCGGCGAAGGGGGCGAAGATGGTCACGATCCACAGCGGGTCGACGTGGGCGTGGCGGTACTCGACCCAGGCTCTGCCCGACGACTGGAACGGCGTGGACTACGACGCCGCCGGGTGGAACAGCGGGCCGGGTCTCCTCGGCCGCGGCGTCACGGGGGAGACCACGAACATCGACCCCACGAGCCTGTCCGCGAAGCCGGTCAGCGCCCAGTTCCGCAAGGCGTTCACGGTCACCGGGGCCGGGCGCGTGCATGACGGCACGGTCACGGTGATCGCCGATGACGGAGTGGTCGTGTACCTCAACGGGGTCGATCTCGGCCGGGCGAACCTGCCGACGGGGCCACTCGACCAGGACACGCTCGCCACGGCTGCCCCGCGGGCGGACGCGGCCGCACGGAAGACGTTCACCTTCGTCGTTCCGGCGAAGCTGCTCGTCGAGGGCACCAACGTGATCGCCGCCTCCGTGCACGCGAACACGCCGACCACGCGGGACCTCAGCTACGACCTCACGCTCCAGATGCCCCGCTGACATGGCAGGACGCAGGGCACACTTCGCGACAGGCCAACATTCTACGTATCACTGCGTAATGAACCCGGTGTCCCTGCGTCTCATGAGTGTGCAGCGTCTGTGACGCCTGCGCGCACGCGCGACCGCGGCGAACTCGTGGGGTGGGTTCGTCGTGCAAGAAGCCAGAGATCGGCCTGAGCCGATGACAGAGAAGAAGGATTCGATGAATCGCATGCAGAACAGGGTGCGGGGCTGGGGTGCCCGCGCTCTCGTCGGCGCGGCTTTGGCCGCCGCCGCGGTAGCGGGGTCGCTGGTCGTCCCGGCCGCGGCGTCGGCCGCGACGGCGCTTCCCGACGGCAAGACCCAGGAGACGGCCGCCGCGTCGTGCTGGGAGATCAAGCAGAACTATCCGTCCCAGCCGAGCGGTGTCTACTGGCTCCTGACGCCGAAGCTCGTCTACCCGCAGCAGTTCTACTGCGACCAGGTGAGTCTCGGCGGCGGCTGGGTGATGATCGGCCGCGGGCGCGAGGGATGGAAGGAGAACTACAACGGCCTCGGTACCCCCGAGCAGATCTTCTCCACGCCCAGCGGTACGGCGGCATTCAAGCCCGCGCAGCTTCCCGCCAAGACGGTGGACGGACTGCTCAACGGCGGACGACCCGATCAGCTTCCGCCGAACAGCATTCGCGTCAACCGCGCTTCGGCGCTGGACGGCACCCGCTGGCAGGAGGTCCGCTTCAGCCTGACCCGGCGCGACCGCTGGAACTGGACCCTGAGCGGCGGCAACCCGGTGGGCAGCTGGGTGTTCGGCGGCTACACCGGGTCCGGCGGGTGGACAGGTTCCGTCGGGTGGGGTGGCCCCACCATGCCCCAGGGTTATGGTTTCGGTAACGACGACGGCACCGGGTGGAACATGACCGGGGTTGCTCAACGAGCGACGCACAAGTACCTCGAGGGCTGGTCCTACGGTGCACAGGTCACCGGCGCCGACACTCCCACCTCCTACATGTGGGCCCCGGCCGGACAGGGGTACGCCATCCCGTTCGCCCAGATGTTCGTCAGACCACAGCTGAAACTCGCCGACCTGGACTTCGGGACGGTGCCATCGACGGGCACGCCGGCATCGACGCTGCCCTCCATCCCGAACAGCGACGCGATGAAGACCGTATGGGGGGTCTCCGGTCTGGCGAACGGCCAGGCCGGGGAACTCAACGTCGAGGTGGCCGAATTCGGTCAGGCCGGTAACACGGTGTTCGCGGGCGGCAACTTCCAGTACGTGCAGCAGACGCGCGATGGTGCCGGCAAGGTGGAGCAACCCTACCTTGCGGGATTCGACGTGAACACCGGTCAGTGGGTGTCGTCCTTCCGGCCCGTCCTGAACGGCCAGGTCAAGGCGATCGCGACGCTGCCCGATGGGCGTCTCGCGATCGGCGGGCAGTTCACGACGGTCAACGGTGTCGCTCAGCCAGCCCTGGCCTTCCTGGATCCGGTGACGGGGCAGCTCTCCGGGCAGCAGGTCAAGGCGGAGCACCGCACGGTCGGTGCGGTTCCCTACATCCACGATCTGGATATCCAGGGCGGTTATCTCTACGTCGCCGGCTCGATGACGCACCTCACCGCAGTGGGGACGACGACGAGTGCGAGCGCCTGGAACGGGGGTCGCATCAATCTCGCGACGGGCCTTCCGGACACCAACTGGAACGCGAACCTCAACGGCACCACGGTCGCCGTGGACGCATCCGCGCGGGGCGATCGTGCCTACTTCGCGGGGTACTTCGACTCCAAGGGTGGCACGTACACGCCGGACGGAACGGCGATTCAGACGGGTGCCGGGGCTCCGCTGACGAGTCCGGTGTGGGTGCCGTCGTTCAGTGAGTCGACCGTCGACGCCCAGGGGCACTATCAGGGGTACCTGTGGCAGAACGGTGTCGCGGAGATCGGAGACCGGGTGTACCTCGGCGGGTCGCAGCACTCGCTGTTCGGCTACGACCGCAACACCTTCCAGCGCGTCAGCGGATCCATCACCCACAACGGTGGCGACATCCAGACCGTGGACGACAACGGATCCATCGTGGTGGCGGGGTGCCACTGCGGCGACCACGCCTACCAGGACAAGTACCTGAAGAAGGAGATCACGGACCCGTGGACCGAGGTCGACAAGATCAACTACGCCGGTGCCTGGGATGCGGCGACGGGCAAGTACATCCCCGACTGGTCCCCGGTCGTGCAGTCGCGCGCGGGTCAGGGTGTGTGGGGCTCGTTCTTCGACAGCACCGGCGCGCTCTGGATCGGTGGTGATCTGACCGACTCCATGCGGGCGGGGCAGGTCAACCAGTGGTCCGGCGGTTTCATCCGGTTCGCGCCGCGGGACTCGGTGGCCCCGACGACGCCGGGCGCGATGTCGTCGACGCCGAACGCGGATGGGACGACCGCGACGCTCGCGTGGGGGGCATCCTCCGATGCGGGTTCCGGTGTGACGTACGAGGTGCTGCGTGGCAACCGGGTGATCGCGTCGACGACGGCCGCGAACCTGACGGTCCCGGTTCCTGCCGAGGCGACGACCTACGTCGTGCGGGCGCGGGATGTCACGGGCAACCGCTCGGCGTCCACCGCGGTGTTCACTCTGCAGCCGGCGTCCCCGAACGCATTGACGTTCGTGACGAACGGGGACTCGTGGTCGTGGCGGTACTCGTCGGATGCGCTGCCGGCGGACTGGAACGCGGCGACCTTCGATGCGTCGTCGTGGGCGGTCGGAAAGGGCCTGTTCGCGCGGGGCGTGTCGGGGGCGGCGACGAACATCGATCCCTCGAACCTGGCGACCAAGCCGCTGAGCGCGCAGTTCCGCAAGACGTTCACGGTGGACGACCCGACGACGGTGGTGAACGGCAAGGTCTCGGTGATCGCCAATGATGGTGTGGTCGTGTACCTGAACGGGGTGGAGCTCGGTCGGGTGCGGATGCCCGCGGGTGCGATCACGCAGAACTCGCTGGCGAACGCCGTGGTCTCGAATGCGACAGCGGTCGGCAACCGGGTCGTGTTCGACGTCCCGGCCGGTGCACTCGTCGCCGGCACGAACGTGATCGCCGCATCGGTGCACGCGAACTACCGTGCGACGCCCGACCTGAGCTTCGACCTGGCGTTCACGGCGGAGCGGGGCACGGCTCCGGCTCCCGCACCGGGCACGGTGACGGTGTCGCGCACGCGCTGGTTCTCGGTGACGATGTGGCGCACGCGGGCTCCGTGCTCCCACGTCGCGTCCACCTGGGTGCCGTCGGTGAGCCACGGCACACCCGCGTCGAGCGGTTGGCGATGCGACCACACCTGCGCGTCCGGAGAGTCGACACGGCACACCAGCAGTTGATCGTCCGGCTGCGTTCTGGCGTGCACCTGTGCGGCGAGGTCGTAACGGAGGACCGTGGTGGCCCCGAGCTCCATCGAACGCCAATCGAAGCGGAAGCGATGGGGGTCGACGTCCTCAAGCGTGGCGGACGGCACGAACTGCTTCCAGGTGGGCTCCACCTGCGCGACATCCCTGGATGTGAACTGCACCTTCGGCTCCTCGTTGCGTGACCGACCCGAAGAGGAAGGCCACTTGGGACGATAACCCATCATGCTGACACCGAGGCAGAGGGTGGCGTCGGTCGCTCGTAGACTCGGGGTATGACCGTGCCTTCCCCCTACGCGGACCGCCTGAGCACCCTCCCCGTGGAGCGCCACGAGGTCGCCGTCCGCGGCGGTGTCACGGCGTACTGGGAGTACGGTCCGCGCGACGCCGACACGACCATCGTCGCCGTGCACGGGTTCCGCGGCGAGCACCACGGCCTCGAGCCGGTGCTCGCGTACCTTCCGGAGGTGCGGGTTCTGGTCCCGGATCTCCCGGGCTTCGGGGAGACCGCGCCGCTCCCCGGACGGCGCCACGACCTCGACGAGTACGCCGCGTGGTTGACGGACTTCGTCGCAGCCACCGCCCCGGGAGCGGTGATCCTCGGCCACTCCTTCGGCTCCATCGTCGCGGCGGCCGCCGTCGCGGGAGGTCTCGCGACGCCGCGCCTGATCCTCCTCAACCCCATCGGCGCGCCGGCACTGGAGGGGCCGAAGGGGCTGATGACCCGGCTGGCGGTGCTCTACTACGCCCTCGGCGCGAAGCTGCCCGACCGGCTCGGTACCGCGGTGCTGCGAAACCGGGTCATCGTGCGCGTGATGAGCATCACGATGGCGAAGACCCGCGACCCGGGGCTGCGCCGCTTCATCCACGATCAGCACGACACCTACTTCTCCCGGTTCTCCGACCGCGACGTGCTGCACGATGCGTTCGTCGCGAGCGTGTCGCACGACGTGCGCGAGTTCGCGCCGCGCATCGACGTGCCGACGCTGCTGGTCGCGGCGCAGCGCGACGACATCACGCCCATCGAGGCGGAGCGGCGGCTGGCGACCCTGTTCGCCGACGCGGAACTCGTCGAGATCGCCCACGTCGGTCATCTGATCCACTACGAGACCCCGGTCGAAGCAGCCGGGGCGATCAGGCGCTTCCTGAGGATTCCCGTCGCGCGAGGCCGATGAGCCCCGCCACCCGGAACGGGATCACCTCGCCCATGGCCAGGGAGGTCTCGGTGCGCTCGACCCCGTCGATCGACAGGATGCGCGCGTCGGTGTCGAACAGGTGCCTGGCGTCACGGCACGCGACGCGGGCGAGGAGGTCGATCGATCCGCTGAGTCCGTGCGCCTGCACGACCTCGGGGATGCGGGCGAGTTCGGTGATGATGCGGGGAAGCTCGGTCTGGCGTACGCCGATGCTGACGAAGGCCTGCAGCGGGAAGCCCAGGACGTCGGGGGAGAAGGCGCGCTCGTAGGAGAGGAAGACGCCGGTCTGATCCAGGCGGGCCATCCGCGCCTGGATCGTGTTGCGTGACAGCCCCATCTTCTCCGCGAGCGCGACGATCGTGATCCGCGGATCGTCGGCGAGCGACGCGAGCAGCTCGAGATCGATTCGGTCCAGTCCAGGCATAGTGCCAAACCCTAGCAGGCCCGAACTGGCGAAAAATGAGCAACATGCTCAGGTGGTGGACGATTGCTTGAGCGAGGTGTTGAGCAGACGTACCCTCAGACCATGCCGGTGATGACGCCGGCACCGTTGCGCGAAGCCCCACGAGGGCCGCCGGACGAGGAGGACGACGATGTCACCGCAGGCCACACCGATCGCAGACACCGCCCAGGATCTGGAACTCTCGGAGCGTCTTCTCGCCCCGGACGGGTCCCGCGTCCCGAACCCGCGCCTCGACCCGTTCGTCGTGGACGTGGACGCCGCGCAGCTCCGCGCGCTCCACCGCGACATGGTCGTACTCCGTCGCATCGACGCGGAGGGCGTGGCGCTGCAGCGTCAGGGCCAGCTCGGACTGTGGGCGCCGTGTCAGGGCCAGGAGGCGACGCAGATCGGCACCGCCCGAGCTCTCGACCCCCGCGACTTCGTGTTCCCCAGCTACCGTGAGACCGGCGTGATCTACGCGCGCGGCGCCCAGCCGGGCGATTACGTGCGCATGTGGCGCGGGGAGGAGGGGGCGGCGTACGACCCCGCGGCTCTCGGTGTCGCGCCGCTGCAGATCATCATCGGCGCGCAGACGCTCCACGCCGTCGGCTACGCACTGGGGATCCAGCACGAGAAGGCGGCGGAAGTGGCGGTCACCTATTTCGGTGACGGTGCGACGAGTCAGGGTGACGTCAACGAGGCGATGATCTTCGCCGCCTCGTACCAGGCCCCCGTCGTGTTCGTGTGTCAGAACAACCACTGGGCGATCTCGGAGCCGGTCGCCGTGCAGTCCCAGTACCCGATCGCGGGACGGGCGCCCGGATTCGGGATCCCCAGCCTGCGGGTCGACGGCAACGACGTGCTCGCGTGCCTGGCGGCGATGCGGTGGGCTCTCGACCATGCGCGTTCCGGCCGTGGACCCGCGTACATCGAGGCCGTGACCTACCGCATGGGCCCGCACACCACCGCGGACGACCCCACCCGGTACCGCGACGACGCGGAGCTGGAGGCCTGGCGTCGGCGGGATCCGATCGCTCGGCTGGAGGCGTACCTGCGCCGTGTGGGGGAGTTCGACGACGACCACGTGGCGGACACGCAGGCGGCGGCTGACGCGGTGGCGAAGGAGATGCGGGCGGCCTGTCTCGGAATGGTCACGCGTCCGCCGCTGGCCGTGTTCGACGGCGTGTACGCCGAGCCGCACACGGGGCTGGAGCGTCAGCGCGACGAGTACGCCGCGTACCTCGCGTCGTTCGAGAGCGAGGTGTGACATGACCCAGCTCACGCTCGGCAAGGCCCTCGGCGCCGGACTGCGCCAGGCCATGCGGGACGACGACCGGGTCGTGCTCCTCGGCGAGGACATCGGCAAGCTCGGAGGGGTGTTCCGCATCACCGACGGACTGCTCGACGAGTTCGGCGCCGCGCGGGTGATCGACACCCCGCTCGCCGAGTCGGGCATCGTCGGCACGGCGGTCGGGCTCGCGTTCCGCGGCTACCGCCCGGTGGTCGAGATCCAGTTCGACGGCTTCGTGTACCCGGCATTCGATCAGATCGTGTCGCAGGTGGCGAAGCTGCACTATCGGACTCAGGGCCGGGTGAAGATGCCCCTCACGATCCGCATCCCGTGGGCCGGAGGCATCGGAGCCGCGGAGCACCACTCCGAGTCGCCGGAGGCCTACTTCGCGCACACCGCCGGGCTGCGCGTCGTCGCGGTGTCGAACCCGCAGGACGCGTACCGCAGCCTGCGCCAGGCGATCGCCTCGGACGACCCTGTCGTCTTCTTCGAGCCCAAGCGCCTCTACCACCACAAGGGCGAGGTCGACCTGGAGGCACCGCTCGCCGACGCGCCGCCGATGGGACTCGCCCGTGTCGTCCGTGCGGGCACGGACGCGACGGTGATCGCCTACGGTGCGATGGTGACGACGGCGCTGCAGGCCGCCGACGCCGCTGAAGACGAGGGGCTGTCGTTGGAGGTCGTCGATCTCCGCTCGCTCTCGCCCGTGGACTACGACTCGGTCGCCGCCTCGGTGCGCAAGACGGGCCGGGTCGTGGTCGCGCACGAAGCCTCCAGGGAAGCCGGGCTCGGTGCCGAGGTCATCGCCAGCATCACCGAGCGCTGCTTCGAGTACCTCGAGCACGCGCCGCTGCGCGTGACCGGACACGACGTGCCGTATCCGCCCGCGAAGCTCGAGAAGTACCATCTGCCCGACCTCGACCGCATCCTCGACGCTGTCGATCGCGTGATGGACCGCCCGAACAGCCTGACGGGAGCGGACGCATGATCGCCGAGTTCCGTCTGCCCGACCTGGGGGAAGGGCTCACCGAGGCGGAGGTCGTGCAGTGGCTCGTCTCGCCCGGCGAGAAGGTGGCGCTGAACCAGACCCTCGCCGAGGTCGAGACCGCGAAGGCCGTGGTGGAACTGCCCTCGCCCTACGAGGGCACCGTGTCCAGCCTGCATGCCGAGGCGGGCGAGACCGTGGCGGTGGGGGCACCGCTCATCGCCTTCGACGTCGCCGGTGAGGAACCGCAGACTCCGACCCCCGCGATCGAGGGTGCCGAGGCCGAAGGCAGCGAGAAGACGCAGCCGAACCTCGTCGGCTACGGTGCTGCTCCCACGACGGCGGGCCGGCCCGCGCGGCGTGCCCGTCGGATCGGTGGCGCGAGTCCGGCGGCGGACACCGCGGTGCTGGAGGCCGCCCCCCACGACGCCTCGCCCTCGGCGTCCGTGGAGACCGTGATCGAACGGCCGCGCTCGACGCCGCCCGTGCGGGCGCACGCGAAGCGCCTCGGCGTCGACCTGGTGCTGGTCGCGGCGGAGGTCGGCGACCGGCTGATCACACGTCAGGATGTCGACGCGTACGCCGAGCGGCTCGCGGCCCGCTCGGACGCGACGCGCACGCCCGCGCCCGTGCCGGGGAGTGCCGCTCGTCCGACCGGCCACCAGCCCGACCGCGAGACCCGCATCCCGATCCGGGGAGTACGCAAGCACACCGCGGCGGCGATGGTGCAGAGCGCGTTCACGGCGCCGCACGTCACCGTCTTCCACACGGTCGACGTCACCGCGACGATGGACCTACTGGCACGACTGCGCGAGGACCGCGCACTCAGTGGCCACCGGATCGGTCCGCTCGCCGTCGTCGCGAAGGCGGTGTGCCTCGCCCTCGGCGGGGCGCCGGGCCTGAACGCGCGGTGGGATGAAGAGGCGGGCGAGATCGTCCAGCACGGCTACGTCGACCTCGGGATCGCCGCGGCGACCGAGCGGGGCCTGATCGTGCCGATGATCCGCGATGCGGAGCGGATGACCCTGGTGGAACTCGCGGATGCCATCGCGGCGCTCGCAGAGACGGCTCGCGCGGGCAAGACGTCGCCCGCGGAGCTGTCCGGCGGCACGTTCTCGATCTCGAACATCGGAGTGTTCGGCGTGGATGCCGGGACGCCGATCCTGCCGCCGGGTCAGTCGGGCATCCTCGCGGTCGGTGCGGTCAGGCGGCAGCCGTGGGAACACGCCGGAGAGATCGCGCTGCGTCAGGTGATGACGCTGAGCCTCTCGTTCGACCACCGGATTGTGGACGGCGCGGAGGGCGCCGCGTTCCTGAAGGCCGTGGCCGACGTGCTCGAGGAGCCCGGCAGGGCGATGCTGCTCAGATGAGGGCGCGCAGCGCCGCCTCCGCCATCGTGACCAGTACGGTCGCGGTGGCGGAGTGCCGCCTCGTCGCGGCTCGCGTGCTGTGGGGCGTCGAGTTGATCAGCCCGAAGCACGCCTGGACGCGCAGCCGGAGTTCGTCGCGGGCGACGTCGTCGCGGGGATCGATCGCGGCGAGCGCGTCCATCCAGAGCTCGATGTAGGCACGCTGGAGCCGGCGGACCTCGGCGCGGTCGGCGTCGGCCAGATGCGCGACGTCGCGGTCCTGCACCTGGATGACCTCGGCGTTGCCGAGCGCGAAGTCCACGTGGAACCGGATGAGCGCGCGCATGCGCTCCTGAGGGTCGGCGGCGGATACCGCCACGCGGTCACCCCCGTCGACCAGGTCGTGGCTGACCTTCACGAGCACGGCACCGAGCAGGGCCTGTTTTCCCGCGAAGTGTCGGTAGACGGCGGGGCCGGAGACGCCGACCGCTGCGCCGATCTCCTCGAGGCTCACGCCGGTGTAGCCGCGGTCGGCGAACAGCCGGGCGGCCGCGTGCAGCAGCGCGTCGGACCGCTCTGCTTTCGCGCGGTCCCTGGCGGTGAGCGGGCTTGTCATCTCAGTTAATCCTCGCTAACCTGAATCATCGGGTTAGTGAACACTAACCGAGAATGCGTGCACCGCGCCAGGGCAGTCCGTGGCGCGGTCGTGGGTCGAGGAGGACATCACGATGCCGGCAACCCAGGAAGATCTGGCGCACGAGCTCCGTGCTCGGATCGCGACCGCCGCCCTCGGCGGTCCGGAGGCGTCGCGCGAACGTCATGTCGCGCGCGGCAAGCTGCTTCCGCGCGACCGGGTCGCGCGGGTGCTCGACGAGGGCAGCCCCTTCATGGAGATCGCTCCGCTGGCGGCGGACGGCCTGTACGGGGGAGAGGCGCCGGGAGCCGGGGTCATCGCGGGTATCGGACTCGTACACGGCCGCCACGTCATGGTCGTCTGCAACGACGCGACAGTGAAGGGCGGCACCTACTACCCGCTCACGGTCAAGAAGCACCTGCGGGCACAGGAGATCGCGCTCGAGAACCGCCTCCCGTGCCTGTATCTCGTCGACTCGGGCGGGGCGTTCCTGCCGCGACAGGACGAGGTCTTCCCCGATCGCGACCACTTCGGGCGCATCTTCTTCCACCAGGCGCGCCTCTCGGCCGCGGGTGTTCCGCAGCTCGCCGCCGTGCTCGGGTCGTGCACCGCTGGGGGAGCGTATGTCCCGGCGATGAGCGACGAGACGGTGATCGTGCGCGATCAGGGCACCATCTTCCTGGGCGGACCTCCGCTCGTGAAAGCCGCGATCGGCGAGGTCGTCTCCGCGGAGGAGCTCGGGGGTGGAGAGCTCCACGCGAAGCGCAGCGGCGTCGTCGACCACCTCGCGGAGGATGACGAGCACGCACTGGAGATCCTGCGGGACATCGTCGCGACGCTTCCCGCGCCCGCCTCGCCCGCCTGGGAGGTCGTCGAGAGCAGACCGCCGTCCGAGACGGGCTCACTGTACGACGTGGTCCCGGTGGACGTGAACGCGTCCTACGACGTGCACGTCGTGATCGACCGGCTCGTCGACGGCGATACCTTCCGGGAGTTCAAGGCCGAATACGGCACCACCCTCGTCACCGGCTTCGCGCGCCTCCACGGACACCCGGTCGGCATCGTCGCGAACAACGGCGTGCTGTTCAGCGAGTCGGCGCTCAAGGGCGCCCACTTCATCGAGCTGTGCGACCAGCGCGGCATCCCGCTGCTGTTCCTGCAGAACATCACCGGCTTCATGGTCGGGTCGGACGCGGAGGCCGGAGGGATCGCGAAGGACGGGGCCAAGATGGTCACCGCGGTCGCGACCACCCGTGTCCCGAAGCTCACCGTGATCATCGGCGGGTCGTTCGGGGCGGGCAACTACTCGATGTGCGGACGCGCCTACTCCCCGCGGTTCCTGTGGACGTGGCCGGCGAGCCGCATCTCGGTCATGGGCGGTGCTCAGGCCGCATCGGTCCTGGCCACGGTGAAAGAGGACCAGCTGGCCGCGCGCGGTGAGACCTGGGCGCCCGACGACCGTGCGGCGTTCGAGGAGCCGATCCGCGAGCAGTACGAGCGGCAGGGCGAGCCGTACTACGCCACGGCGCGCCTGTGGGACGACGGCATCGTCGACCCCGCGCAGACCCGCGACCTGCTCGGGCTGGCGCTCGATGTCGTCTCCCGCACCCCGCTGCCCGAACCGCGCTTCGGCGTCTTCCGGATGTGAGTCCCATGTCTTCGTCACCGCGTCTCTCCTTCACCACCGTCCTCGTCGCGAACCGCGGCGAGATCGCCCGACGCATCATCCGCACGCTCCGCGCTCTGGGTATCCGCAGTGTCGCGGTCTACAGCGATGCCGACGCGGGGGCACCCCATGTGCGCGAGGCCGATGTGGCGGTCCGCATCGGGCCGGCTCCGGCGGCCGAGTCCTATCTCGACATCGATGCCGTCGTCGCGGCCGCGCGGGCCACCGGCGCGCAGGCGATCCACCCCGGCTACGGCTTCCTGTCCGAGAGCGTCGGGCTGGCGGAGGCGTGCGCCGAGAGCGGAATCGTGTTCGTCGGCCCCTCCGTGACGGCTCTGCAGGTCATGGGCGACAAGGCCAGGGCGCGGGACCACGTCGCGCGGAGCGGGGTGCCGGTCGTTCCGGGGTTCGACGCACGCGGGCTGTCCGACGCGGAGATCGAGGAGGAGGCGGACGCGGTCGGGTTCCCCCTCCTGGTGAAGCCGAGCGCGGGCGGAGGCGGCAAGGGCATGGAGGTCGTCGCGGACGCGGCCGCACTGCGCCCCGCCCTGTCCTCCGCGCGACGGGTCGCCGCCGCGGCCTTCGGCGACGACGCGCTCATCCTCGAACGGCTCATCGCCCGGCCGCGGCACATCGAGGTGCAGGTCTTCGGCGATGCACACGGCCGGGTGGTGGCGCTGGGTGAGCGCGAGTGCACGCTGCAGCGACGGCATCAGAAGGTCATCGAGGAGGCGCCGTCGGCCGGCATCCCCGAGGACACGCGCGACCGGCTCCTGACGGCGGCGGTGCGCGCGGCGGAGAGCGTCGCCTACGTCGGGGTCGGCACCGTGGAGTTCCTGGTCGATGCGGACGCCCCGGAGAACGTGTTCTTCATCGAGATGAACACGCGCCTCCAGGTCGAGCACCCGGTGACGGAGGAAGTGACCGGGCTCGACCTCGTGGCGCTGCAACTGCAGGTCGCCGACGGTCGTCCCCTCGAGGTCGAGCCGCGCGGGCGGGGTCATGCCGTCGAGGCGCGCGTGTACGCCGAGGCTCCGGAGCGCGGCTTCCTGCCGTCCACCGGGACCGTGCTGCTGTTCGAGGCCCCGGATGGGGTCCGGGTCGACGCGGCTGTCGAGACGGGCAGCGTGGTGACGGGCTACTACGATCCGATGATCGCGAAGGTGATCGCTCACGCCGACGACCGGGCGACCGCCCTCCGCCGCCTGGACGACGCCCTGGCGCGCACCGTGGTGCTGGGGGTCGACACGAACATCGGGTTCCTGAGGCGGCTGCTGCACGACGAGCGTGTCGTCGCGGGCGACCTCGACACGGGGCTGATCGAGACGCTGCTCCCGCTGGAGCCGAGCCGACCCTCCGCATCGCAGCTCGCCGCTGCAGCCGCCGCTCTCCAGCCCGTCGGGGCATCGCCGCGAGCCGCCGACGCGCTGTGGGGACGACTCGCCGGGTGGCGGCTCGGCGCCGATCCCGCTCCGGTCGCGCCCCTCACCGTGCTCACGGATGACGACGCGGTGGTCGAGCTGCACGACGCCGACCCAGGACGTTCGACGGTGCGCGCGGCCGTGGATGCCGACGGGGCGGTGTGGGTCGTCGAAGACGGGGCCACCATGAGGCTTCTGCCCGTGGATCGGCGCGCGCGCCTCCAGCGTCGGCTGGCCGCGACCGGCGACGGTGGTCGCGCGAGCGAGCCGGAGGGACGAGCCCCGATGCCGGGGAGCGTGGTGGCCGTGCACGTCGCGGACGGCGCGGTCGTCGCGGCCGGCGAGCCGCTCGTCGCGATCGAGGCCATGAAGATGGAGCACCAGGTGCTCGCCCCGCACGACGGGGTGGTGCACCTGTTGGTCGCGATCGGCGACCAGGTACGGCGCGACCAACCGGTCGCCCGGGTGACGACGATGGAGGACGACCGATGATCGAGAGCCTGACCGACGAGGAGCGCGAGCTCGCGGGGATGGTGCGGGAGTTCGCCGACACCGTGGTCGCCCCGCAGTCCTACGAGGCCGACCGCACGCACACGCTCTCGATGGACGTGGTCGCGCAGATGGGCGAGCTCGGGCTGTTCGGCCTTCCCTTCCCCGAGGAGTACGGCGGACAGGGCGGCGACTATATGGCGCTCGGCATCGCGATCGAGGCGCTGGGCCGGGTCGACCAGTCGATCGCGATCACGTTGGAGGCGGGGGTCAGCCTGGGCGCGATGCCGATCTACCGGTTCGGCTCGGAGGAGCAGAAGCGCGAGCTGCTGCCTGACCTGCTCGCCGGACGCGCTCTCGCCGGGTTCGGGCTGACGGAGCCGGAGGCGGGAAGCGACGCCGGCGCCACGCGAACCACGGCACGGCTCGACGGTGACGACTGGGTGATCGACGGCTCCAAGCAGTTCATCACCAACTCCGGCACGCCGATCACGCGCTTCGTGACGGTGACCGCCGTGACCGGCGCGCCCGAGGGACGCAAGGAGATCTCGACGATCATCGTGCCCAACGGCACCCCGGGGTTCACGGTCGAGCCGCCCTACGACAAGGTCGGCTGGAACGCCTCGGACACCCACCCGCTCACGTTCGACGGGGCGAGGGTGCCCGCCGGCAACCTGCTGGGGGCGCGTGGCAGCGGGTTCCGCAACTTCCTGAGCATCCTCGACGAGGGTCGCATCGCGATCGCCGCCCTCTCCACCGGTGCGGCCGAGGGGTGCCTGGAGGCGGCGGTCGCCTACGCGAAGAGTCGCACGATCTTCGGCAGCGCGCTCAGCACCCGGCAGAACGCCCAGTTCACGCTCGCCCGCATGCGTGCGCGCGTGCACACCGCGCGACTCGCGTGGCACCATGCCGCCCGGTTGCGCGACGCGGGCTCCCCGTTCGCGGAGGCCGCGGCGATCGCGAAGCTCGTGGCGGGAGAGGCCGCGATGGACAACGCGCGGGATGCGACGCAGATCTTCGGCGGCAACGGCTTCATGAACGAGTTCCCCGTGGCACGCCACTACCGCGACTCCAAGATCCTCGAGATCGGCGAGGGCACGACGGAGGTCCAGCTGCTGGTGATCGCCAGGGCCCTGGGGCTCGCCGGGTAGCGTGGAGGGATGAGCATGCGCGACATCGAGCAGCGCGGACTGTACTTCGAGGAGTTCGACACGGGCGTGCGGTACCTGCATCGACCAGGGCGCACGGCGACCGAGGCCGACAACGTGCTCTTCACGACGCTCACCATGAACACGCAGGCGCTGCACCTCGACGCCGCCTTCGCCGACGCCAGCGAGCCGTTCCACGCGCGACTGATCAACTCGATGTGGACCCTGTCCACGATGGTCGGGACCTCGGTGGCGCAGCTCACGCAGGGCACGCTCGTGGCGCAGCTCGGCATGGGCGACATCGCGTTCCCGCACCCGCTGTTCGCGGGCGACACCCTCACCACGGAGACCGTCGTGGAGGAGAAGCGCCTGTCATCCTCCCGCTCGGGGACGGGGGTCGTGCGACTCGCGCACACGGGGCGGAACCAGGACGGCACCGTGGTCGCCACGGCCACGCGCACGGTCCTGGTCCGCTGCCGCCCGGAGGCGTCCGCATGAGCTTCGACCTCGGCCCCGCGCTGCTGTTCTGCCCGGCGGATCGCCCGGAGCGCTTCGCGAAGGCGCTCGACCGCGCCGACGCGGTCATCCTCGACCTGGAGGACGCGGTGCTTCCGGCGGCGAAGGCCGAGGCCAGAGCGAACGTGCGATCGGCCGCGCTCGACCCGGCGCGCGTGATCGTGCGGGTGAACGCGCCGAGCTCCGCCGAGTTCGACGCCGACCTCGCGGCCCTGGCGGAGACGGGCTTCCGGACGGTCATGGTCGCGAAGAGCGAGAGTGCGTCCGATCTCGACCGTCTCGGCGACGCGTACGACCTGATCGCGCTGTGCGAGACGGCGCGCGGTGTCCACGCGGCGCCCGACATCGCGGCGCATCCGCGGGTGGTCGCCCTGATGTGGGGAGCGGAGGATCTGGTCGCCTCACTGGGCGGCACCTCGTCGCGGACCCCGGCCGGCCGTTACCGCGACGTCGCCCGCTACGCCCGCGCCCGCGTGCTGCTCGAGGCGGGGTCGTACGGCAAAGCTGCCATCGATGCCGTGCACGTCGACATCGGCGACCTGGAAGGGCTGCAGCAGGAGGCCGCCGACGCTGCGGCATCCGGCTTCCGCGCCACGGCGTGCATCCACCCGAGCCAGGTGTCCATCGTGCGAGAGGCCTACCGCCCCGACGCCGAGACCGTCGCGTGGGCGAGGGCCGTGCTGGAGGCAGCCGCCACGGAGCGCGGGGTCTTCCGGTTCGACGGCCGCATGGTGGACGAGCCCGTGCTCCGGCACGCGCGCTTCGTGGTCTCCCGCGCCCGCTGAGGCCGCGTCATCCACCGCGCGACAGAGCGCCGGGGCGTCAGAGCACGGGCGACTCGTCGAGCAGTCGCAGGTACCCCGGTGCCGCGACGAAGCGGTGCGCCGAGCCGTTGCCCAGCACGGTGCCCTCGCGGGGGAGCGTGCCGCCGGAGACGTGATCGATCACGGCGCGGATCACTCCGCCGTGCGTGACCACGAGCACCGACTCCGCCTGCGGGGCCGAACGCCGTCGCGCCTCCCTGGCGATGCGGTGCAGGGCCGCGATCGCCCTCACCCCGACGTCGGGCAGCGACTCGGCGCCGGGAACTTCCGCGTGCCAGTCGCCGTACGTCGAGATGTAGTCGGGGACCAGGAGTCCCTCGCCCTCGCCGAACTCCCGCTCGCGCAGGTCGGGGACGACACCGGCGATGTCGAGCCCGAGACGCTGCGCGATGATCTCCGCGGTCTCCCTGGCGCGGGAGAGCGGGCTCGTGTACACGGCGTGGTGCGCGGTCCCGGCGAGCTTCTCCGCGGCCCAGCGTGCGTCCTCGCGCCCGGTGTCGTTGAGGGGGATGTCGGTGGAGCCCTGGATGCGCCTCGCGAGGTTCCAGTCGGTCTGTCCGTGGCGGATGAGGGTGAGGTGGGTCACTGCAGCAGCTCCTGGAGGGCGGGAAGGACGTCGCTGGTGCCTGCGGCGAGCGTGGCGTCCGCCCAGGCGTCGGCGCGTGTCGGTTCGCGGTTGACGATGATGAGCGGGATCCCCCGGCGTCGGGCGCGGTCGACGAGCCGCACGCCGGAGTTGACGACCAGGGACGAGCCAGCGACGATCAGGGCCGTGCTGGAGCGCAGCAGGGATTCGGCCGCGCGGAATCGGTCCTGGGGCACGTACTCGCCGAAGAACACCACGTCGGGCTTGAGCATCCCGCCGCACACCGTGCACGCGGGGATCACGAAGCCGTCCGTGCTCTCGGGCAGCACATCGCCGTCCGGTGCGAGGGCCACGTTCTCGGGCACGGTGATCCAGGGGTTGAGCTCCTCGATCTGCACGGCGATGTCGCGTCGGTCGAACACCTGTCCGCAGTGCAGGCACAGGACGCGGCGCATGGTGCCGTGGACCTCGATCACGTGCGAGCTGCCGGCCCGCAGGTGCAGGCCGTCGACGTTCTGGGTGATGACACCGGACACGGTCCCGGCGGTTTCCATCGCGGCGACGGCCAGGTGTCCCGGGTTGGGGGCGGCCTGTGCGAACGCGCGCCAGCCGAGGTGCCCGCCCACCCAGTACCGCCGTCGGGCGGCCTCGTCACCGAGGTACGTCTGGATCGTCATGGGGTCGCTGCGCGTGCGCGCGCCTTCGCCGCGATAGGCGGGGATGCCCGAGTCGGTCGAGATCCCGGCTCCGGTGAGGAAGGCGATGCGCCGGCCGCGGAGCAGGTCGGCGACCCTGCCGAGGGTGGCCGATGACTCGGCGGTGTTCGACGCGCTCACAGGACCTCCCCGTGCGAGTCTACGGCGCGGCGACGGGGCCGGTCTCGCGCTGGCAGAGTGGAGGGATGCACCTGACGTCCGTGACCGACCTCGACGACCCGCGGCTCGACGACTACCGCGGGTTGACGGACACGGCGCTGCGGGCCGTCACCGAGCCGGCCGAGGGGCTCTACATCGCGGAGACGACGACGGTGATCGAGCGCGCGGTGGCGGCCGGTCACCGCCCGCGCTCCGTGCTCGTCGCCGAACGTCGGGTCGAGGAGATGGCGCGTGTGCTCGGAGAGCTGCCGGTCCCGGTGCTGGTCGTTTCCGACGAACTGGCCGAACGCGTCACGGGCTACGCCGTGCACCGCGGAGCCCTCGCGTCGATGCAGCGCCCCGCCCTCGCCCCGGTCGCCGACGTGATCCGCGGGGCCCGGCTCGTTCTGGTGCTGGAGGGGCTCGGTGACCACGCGAACGTGGGCGCCGCGTTCCGTGCGGCCGCCGGGCTGGGGGCCGACGCGGTGCTGGTCTCGGCGCGCTGTGCCGATCCGCTGTACCGCCGGAGCGTGCGGGTGAGCATGGGAACGGTGTTCCAGGTGCCGTGGACCCGCGTGGCCGACCTGGGTGAGGGGATGCGCGACCTCACCGCGCAGGGGTTCGACATCGCCGCTCTCGCCCTCGACGACGGCGCGATACCGCTGGATGTCTACGCTGCGGAGTGCCCGGAGCGGGTCGCCCTGCTGATGGGCTCGGAGGGGGACGGTCTGTCGCGGGAGGCGCTGGCAGCGGCAGACACCGTGGTGACGATCCCCATGTCGGGCGGCGTCGACTCGCTCAACGTCGCCTCCGCCGCTGCCGTCGCGCTGTGGGCGCTGCAGAACTGACCGATCAGTCGCGGCCGGGGAGGATCACCGGTCCGGGCTCCGGTCGCTTGGCGGCGATGTTGTCGCCCGAGGACTGATGCCGCAGCCGCCGCAGCACCCACGGCACGAGGTGCTCCCGCGCCCAGCCCAGGTCTTCGGCTCTGGCCGCACGCCACGTACGGAGGGGGAGCGGCTCGGGCTGCATGGCCTCCAGATCGTTCGGGACGTTGAGGGCGCGCAGCACCATGCGGGCCACCTCGTGATGCCCGAGCGCGTTGTAGTGCAGACGGTCGTCGTCGAAGAATCGCGCGTCCTGCACGACCTTGAGCGCCCACTGGTCGGCGACGATGCAGTCGTGCCGCTCCGCGATCGCGCGCACGTTCTCGTTGTAGATCGCGACCTTGCCGCGGAAGGGTCGGAACACCGGGGTGAACCCGGTGTCGATGCCGGTGAACAGGATGACGGCGGCGCCCGTGGACGACAGGCGCGACACGGCGTCCTCGAGCTGGGCGGCGATCGCGTCCGGGTCGGTGCCGGGGCGGATGACGTCGTTGCCACCCGCGCAGATCGAGATCAGGTCGGGTCGCAGCGCCACGGCCGGCTCCACCTGGTCGGCGACGATCTGGGCGATGAGCTTGCCGCGCACGGCGAGGTTGGCGTACGCGAAGTCGTCGACCTGCTGTGCGAGGACCTCGGCGACGCGGTCGGCCCAGCCGCGGTGGGCGCCGGGGTTCACGGGGTCGGGGTCGCCGATGCCCTCGGTGAAGGAGTCGCCGATGGCGACGAACCGTCGCCACGGATGCGGAGTCTCGTTCGGGACGTAGGGGCTCCTGGTCGATTCCTGGTCGCTCATCCGGCTCTCCTTCGCGGGGGCTTGCGGGCGGCGGTCGGCCGCTGCGCAGTGACCGAGCCTACCCGTCGGAGGTTCCGCGGGGGCGGACGCGCGCGGCGATCGCGGCGGATGCCGTGGTGTCCCCGGCAGCGATTATCGTGGAGTCGATGCTCTCTCCCTCCTTTCCTCAGCGCGCCCCGTGGGGAACGGCGAGCAAGCTGCGCGCGTGGCAGCAGGAGGCCCTCGACGCCTACTTCCAGGCCGACCAGCGCGACTTCCTCGTCGCCGCGACCCCGGGCGCCGGCAAGACCACGTTCGCGCTGACACTCGCGGTGGAGCTCATGCGGATGGGCGAGGTCGACCGGGTGATCGTGGTGGCCCCGACGGAGCACCTGAAGACGCAGTGGGCCGATGCGGCGGCTCGGGTGCACATCCGGCTCGACCCGCGGTTCCGCAACAGCCACTGGGCCCCCGCCCGGCACTATCACGGCGTCGTCGTCACGTACGCGCAGGTCGCCGCGAAGTCGTCGATCCATCGCCACCTCACGGAAGACGCGAAGACCCTGGTCATCCTCGACGAGGTGCACCACGGCGGCGACGCGCTGAGCTGGGGCGATGCGATCCGCGACGCGTACGGCCCTGCCAAGCGGCGGCTGCTGCTCTCGGGTACCCCGTTCCGCAGCGACACCGCGCCGATCCCGTTCGTGGAGTACCTGCCCGACGAGACCGGTGCCCGCGTGTCCAGCACCGACTACGCGTACGGCTATGGGCGTGCTCTCGCCGACGGTGTCGTCCGTCCTGTCCTGTTCCACATGTACGCGGGCAAGATGCGCTGGCGCACGAGCGCGGGCGACGAGCTGGAGACCCATCTCGGTCAGGACAACACGAAAGACGTCACGTCGCAGGCATGGCGCACGGCCCTCGACCCCGAGGGCGACTGGATGCCGGCCGTGCTCTCCGCCGCAGACCGTCGCCTCACCGAGATCCGCCATCACGTGCCGGACGCGGGCGGGCTGGTGCTGGCGACCGATCAGACCGTGGCAAGGGCGTACGCGAAGATCCTCCACAGCATCACGCGCGAGCAGCCCACGATCGTGCTGTCCGACGATGCCACGGCGTCGGAGCGCATCGAGAAGTTCTCCGCCGGCACTCAGCGCTGGATGGTCGCCGTGCGCATGGTGTCCGAGGGGGTGGACGTGCCGCGGCTCGCGGTGGGCGTGTACGCCACCTCGTCGTCGACCCCGCTGTTCTTCGCGCAGGCGATCGGCCGGTTCGTGCGGGCCCGACGCCGGGGCGAGGCGGCCAGCGTGTTCCTGCCCCACGTGCCCGTGCTGATGAAGCTCGCGAACGAGATGGAGAAGCAGCGCGATCACGCGCTCGACCGCGGCTCGAAAGACGAGGACGGTCTCGACGACTCGCTCCTGGAGAGTGCGAACCGCGAGGAGGAGACCTCCGACGCACTCACCCAGGAGTTCAGCTACCAGGCCATCTCGTCCGTCGCGCACTTCGATCGCGTCGTGTTCGAGGGCAAGGAGTTCGGTCAGCTCGCGGAGCCGAACACGCCGGAGGAGGAGGAGTTCATCGGCTTCCCCGGTCTGCTCGAGCCCGAGCATGTCCACGAGCTCCTGATGCAGCGCCAGGCGCGACAGTCCCGGCACCGGGAGGTGCGCGAGGCCGCGGAGCCGGCGACGGCCACCACGACGCTTCCCGCGCCGCTCCACCGCACCCTCCGCGAGCAGAGGCAGCTGCTGAACAGCCTGGTCGGGTTGTACGCGCGCCAGTCGGGACAACCGCACGGCGCCGTGCACGCCGAGCTCCGGCGCATCTGCGGGGGGCCGGCGGTCGCGCAGGCCACGGTCACTCAGCTGCAGTCGCGCATCGAGGTCCTCCGCAAGCGCGTCCGCTCCTGACCGGGATCACCACCGCGTCTGCTTCGGATCCCCGAAATGCTGGCAATCGGTGCCAGGACGCGGTTGCGCGCTCCGCTCGCGGATAGCGTGGAACGGTTGCCCGCGCATCGGGCACGCTGATTCCTGGAGGACCCATGACTGCCCCTGCCGCCGCGGATTCGACGGCCTCTGACCGCCGCCGATGGGCCCGCTACCTCGTGGAGGAGCGCGCTGAGGGAGCCGTGTACAGCCGCCTCGCCGCCCGTCGGACGGGGGAGGAGCGCGCGATCCTGCTGGGACTGGCCGAGGCCGAACGCCGGCACGAGAAGCACTGGCTCGATCTGCTCGGCGGTGAACCGCGGCGGCTTCCGAGGGCGGGCCTGCGCTCGCGTCTTCTCGGCTGGATGGCGGGACGGTTCGGGTCGATCTTCGTCCTCGCGCTGGCGCAGAGTGCCGAGGCTCGGTCGCCGTACGATGCCGAGCGCTGGGCGACCCCTGCGATGCGCGCTGACGAGAAGGTCCACCACGAGGTCGTGCGCGGCCTGGCGGCGCGAGGACGGCGACGGCTCTCCGGCTCCTTCCGTGCGGCGGTGTTCGGCGCCAACGACGGTCTCGTGAGCAATCTCGCCCTCGTGCTCGGCATCGGGGCGACCGGGGTGAGCTCAGGCTTCGTCCTGTTCAGCGGGATCGCCGGCCTGCTGGCCGGGGCGCTGTCGATGGGTGCGGGCGAGTTCGTGTCGGTGCGGTCGCAGCGCGAGCTGCTCGCGGCGACGGAGGCCAATGAGGACGCCGCGGCCGCCGCCGCCGACCTCGACATCGACGAGAACGAACTGGCCCTCGTGTACCGCGCCCGCGGGATGGATCAGACGGAGTCGCTCGCCCGGGCTCGTCGGATCGTGTCGGCCGCCCAGGAGGGCGTGCGTCGGGCGGCCACGGGTCCGGTCGCGGTCCAGGGGGCCGACGACCACGAGATCGTCGGCAGCGACTGGACGGCGGCCATCTCGAGCTTCCTGCTGTTCGCGTCCGGAGCGATCGTGCCCGTCCTCCCGTGGATCTTCGGGCTCGAGGGGCCCACGGCGATCATCGTCGCCCTCGTCCTGGTCGGCATCGCGCTGCTGAGCACGGGAGCCATGGTCGGGGTGCTGTCGGGCGGGCCGCCCCTGCGCCGCGCCCTGCGTCAGCTCGCGATCGGCTTCGGAGCCGCGGCGATCACCTATGCGCTGGGCCTGCTGTTCGGCGTGGGTGCCGTCTGACGGCGGGGCGGTACGACGAAGGCCCCGGATCCGTGGGGATCCGGGGCCTTCGTGTCTGTGCGCGGAGGGGGACTTGAACCCCCACGCCCTATCGGGCACTAGCACCTCAAGCTAGCGCGTCTACCATTCCGCCACCCGCGCAGGTGTGGGATGTGTCGTTGCCGACCGAAGAATGACATTAGCACGTTCTGAAGGGGCGATCGAACTGGGCGCGACGCCCGGGCGTGGCACGCTGTTTCGATAGCCTGGGACGCATGACCGATCCCTCGCTGCCCGAGGTCGCGCGCGTCGCGAGCGACCTCATCCGCTTCGACACATCCAACTACGGAGGCGGAAACGCGAAGGGGGAGCGGGAGGCCGCGGAGTACGTCGGCGCCTATCTGGAGGCGCTCGGGCTGCCGGTCGAGTACTACGAGCCGGTGCCGCGACGCACGAACGTCATGGCGAGGGTGCGGGGACGCGATGCGAGCAAGCCCGCCCTCGTGGTCCACGGTCACCTCGACGTCGTACCGGCGGTCGCCGAGGACTGGAGCGTCGATCCGTTCGCCGGGATCGTGCGCGACGGCATGCTGTGGGGCCGAGGCGCGGTCGACATGAAGAACATGGACGCGATGATCCTCACGTCGGTCGCCGACATCCTCCGCGCGGGGGAGCAGCCGGAGCGCGATCTCGTACTCGCGTTCTTCGCCGACGAGGAGAACGGTGGTGTCGAGGGGTCGGCGCTCGTGGTCAAGGATCGCCCGGAGTGGTTCGCCGGGGCGACCGACGCGATCAGCGAGGTGGGCGGATACTCCATCTCGGTCGACGATCGCCGGGCCTATCTCCTGCAGGTGGGCGAGAAGGCGCTGATCTGGATCCGGCTGGTCGCCACCGGTCGCGCGGGCCACGGCAGTCGTCTGCATGAGGAGAATGCGGTGACCAGGCTCGCCGAGGCCGTCGCCGCGATCGGCCGCACGCGCTGGCCCATCCGACTGACGCCCACCACGACGGCGCTCCTGGAGGGCCTCAGCGCGCTCAGCGGGCGCAGCGTCGACGACCCGGACGCGCTGGCGGCGGCCGCGGGCCCGGCGGAGGCGTTCCTGCGCTCCACGTTCCGCACCACCACCAATCCGACCGTGCTCACCGCGGGATACAAGCACAACGTGATCCCCGAGCGTGCGGAGGCGCTGATCGACGTGCGCGTGATCCCCGGCACCGAGGACGACGTGCTCGCCGAGCTCCAGCAGATCGTGGGCGACGACATCCGCATCGAGACGGTGGTGCGCGACATCGGCATGGAGACGGCGTTCTCCGGCGAGCTGGTCGACGCGATGGTCGCGGCTCTCGGACGCCACGATCCGGGCGTTCCCGTCATCCCGTACCTGCTCGGCGCCGGGACCGACAACAAAGCGCTGGCGGCTCTCGGCATCACCGGGTACGGCTTCGCACCGCTGCGACTGCCCGCCGACCTGGATTTCACGGGCATGTTCCATGGAGTCGACGAGCGGGTGCCCGTAGACTCTCTTGTCTTCGGTCAGCGGGTGCTGACCGATCTGCTGCGCACGTACTGAGTGACGCTCGCGCCCTCCGTGCCCTCCCGAGATCTGAAGGCCCTGCCATGCATCTGTTCGAAGCGCTCATCCTGGGGATCGTCCAGGGACTGACCGAGTTCCTCCCGATCTCATCGAGTGCGCATCTGCGCATCCTCGGGACCTTCCTGCCGTCGGGGGAGGATCCGGGTGCGGCGTTCACCGCCATCACGCAGATCGGCACCGAGGCCGCCGTCGTCGTGTTCTTCTGGCGCGACATCGTCCGCATCGTGTCCCAGTGGTTCCGCTCGCTCACCGGCGCGGTGCCGCGCAACGACCCGGATGCGCGCATGGGGTGGCTGATCATCATCGGCAGCGTTCCGATCGTCGTGCTCGGTCTGCTGTTCCAGGACCAGATCGAGACGGTGTTCCGTTCGCTGTGGCTCGTGGCGATCATGCTCATCCTGTTCGGCATCCTGCTCGGAATCGCCGACTACGTGGGCGCCAAGCGGCGCAAGCTCGGAGATCTGACGTATCCGCACGGCATCGCGTTCGGTTTCGCGCAGGCTCTCGCGCTGATCCCCGGCGTCTCGCGGTCGGGCGGCACGATCACGATGGGGCTGTTCCTGGGTTACGAGAGGGCGGCTGCTGCGCGCTATGCCTTCCTGCTCGCGATCCCCGCCGTCTTCGGCAGCGGCTTCTACCAGGTGTTCAAGAGCTGGGGCGAGCCGTCGTTCTTCTCCTTCGGCGACACGCTCGCGGCCACCGGTGTGGCCTTCGTGGTGGCGCTCGGAGTGATCGCGTTCTTCATGAGCTGGATCTCGAAGCGCAGCTTCCTGCCGTTCGTGATCTACCGCATCCTGCTCGGCACCGTGCTGCTCGTGCTGCTGGGTATGGGCGTCATCCCCGCCTGAGCGCGGCGCGTCCCCGTCAGCGCTTGCGGTCGCCCGGACCGTCGTCGCGGCGGCGCAGGTAGCGTTCGAACGCCTGGGCGATCGCGTCGCCGGAGGCATCGGGTGAGTCCCAGGTGTCGCGCGTGCGCTCCAGCTGACGGATGTACTCGGCCATCTCCTCGTCCTCGGATGCCGCAGCGTCGATCGACGCCTCCCATGCGGCTGCCTCGGTGCGCAGGTGCCGGCGGTCGACGTCGACACCGGTGAGCTCCTCGAGTCGATCGAGGAGGGCGAGCGTCACCTTCGGCGAGGGGGCGGCAGAGGCGACGTAGTGGGGCACGCTGGCCCAGAGGCTGACCGAGGGGATCCCGGCGTTCTCCGCGAAGTGCTCGAACACCGTGAGGATGCCGACGGGACCTTCGTACACCGATCGCTCGAGGCCGTGCGCCTCACGCACCTGGTCGTTCTGGCTCGAGGCGAAGATCGAGATGGGTCGGGTGTGCGGCACGTCCGACAGCATCGCGCCGAGGGTCACGAAACCGGTGACGTCGTCGCGCAGCGCGACGTCGATGAACTCCGAGGCGAACGCCTGCCAGGTGCGGGCGGGCTCGGCGCCGGTGAGCAGCCAGAACTCCGGGCCGGGCCCGGGGTTCCGCGGACGCCAGAGCCCGGCCTCCGGCCAGGTGAGCTGACGTCGCCCCTCCGCATCCATGCGGGTGGCGGGACGCGTGTACTGGTAGTCGAAGTACAGCTCGGGGTCGACCGAATGCACGAGGTCGTAGTCGCCGGACGACTGCAGCGCCGCGATCGCGCCGCTGGCCGCTTCGCCCGCATCGTTCCAGCCGTCGAACGCGGCGATGACGATGCGGGGACCGAGGACATCCACCATGTGCTCCCATCGGGTTCGCGGTTCCGGTCACCCCAGGCTAGCCCGCGACGGCGGGATGTGGGCCGCGCCCAGCTAGCATGGGTTCAGTGAGCAGCAAGCCCCGCGCGGTCCTCTGGGACATGGATGGAACACTCGTCGACACCGAGCCCTACTGGATGGCGGCCGAGACCGCGCTGGTCGAGTCGTTCGGAGGGACCTGGACGCACGAAGACGCCCTGCGGCTCGTCGGCAGCGGGCTCCTCGACAGTGCGATCATCCTGCAGGACGCGGGCGTCGACATGGAGCCGGAGGCGATCGTCTCGCACCTCACCGACGCCGTGCAGCAGGCGTTGCGCACGCAGGGGGTGCCGTTCCGCCCCGGGGCTCGCGAGCTGCTGCGCGACCTGCGCGCCGCCGACATCCGCACGGGCCTGGTCACGATGTCGCTGCGCCGGATGGCCCTGGACGTGGTGGACCTGATCGACTTCGAGGCCTTCGACGTCGTCGTCGCCGGCGACGACGTGGATAATCCCAAGCCCCACCCTGAGCCGTATCTGCAGGCCGCTGCGCTGCTGGATGTCGACATCGCGGAGGTCGTGGTGATCGAGGACTCCCCGACGGGGCTGCGAGCGGGTCTCGCGTCGGGGGCGCTCACGCTGGGGGTGCCGCACATCGTGCCGCTCGACGGCCTCGGCGCCCACCAACTCTGGCCCACACTGCACCTCCGCGGTGCCGCGGACATCGCCGAGCTGTTCGGCGCGCACACGACCACGGAGGCGACCCGATGACGGCGACCCAGCGACCGAGCGGTCCGTTCCGCGAGGGCGACCGCGTTCAGCTCACCGGCCCGAAGGGGCGCCTGCACACGGTCACGCTGCGCGAGGACGGCGAGCTGCATACGCACCACGGCGTGCTGCGGCACCGCGACCTGATCGGGCTTCCCGACGGCTCCGTCGTGGCGAACAGCTCCGGGCACGAGTATCTGGCCCTGCGCCCCCTGCTGCGCGACTTCGCGATGTCGATGCCGCGCGGTGCGGCGATCGTCTACCCGAAGGATGCAGCGCAGATCGTGATGCAGGCGGACGTCTTCCCCGGGGCGACGGTGGTCGAGGCGGGCGTCGGCTCCGGCGCGCTGTCCCTGTCGCTGTTGCGCGCGATCGGACCCGCCGGGACCCTGATCTCGTTCGAGCGGCGCGAGGAGTTCGCCGACGTGGCCCGCAGCAATGTGGAGACGTTCTTTGGCGAGACCCCGGACACCTGGCGAGTGGTGGTGGGCGATCTCGTCGAGGCCCTGCCCGCCGAGGTCGAGGCCGGTTCCGTCGACCGGGTCGTCCTCGACATGCTCGCCCCGTGGGAGTGCATCGACGCGGTGGCCGACGCGCTCACACCGGGCGGCGTGGTGCTCTGCTACATCGCGACCGCGACCCAGCTCTCGAGGGTTGCGGAGTACATCCGCGGAACCGGTCTGTTCACCGATCCCGATGCGTCGGAGACCATGGTGCGCGGTTGGCACGTCGAGGGGCTCGCAGTGCGACCGGATCACCGGATGGTGGCGCACACCGGCTTCCTCCTCACGGCCCGCCGGCTCGCGCCCGGCGCGGTCGCGCCGTCGGTCAAGCGGCGCGCGTCGAAGAGCAGCTACAGCGACGCCGACGTCGAGCTGTGGACGCCGGGGGCCGTCGGCGACCGCGAGATCACGGACAAGAACCTCCGCAAGCGGGCTCGCGAGGCGGGAAAGGCCGCCGAAGGCGCGCGCCAAGCCGCCGCGTCGCGCGAATCCGGGCAGTCGACGGAATAGACTGGAGCGCGTGCGTAAAACGTCCGCCGTTCTGGCCACCCTCAGTCTCGCCGCCCTCGCTCTGACCGGGTGCAGCGTGACCGCGTCTTCCGCCGACGCCTCGTGCGATCGCACGGGCCACGCGAACGGCATCGGCGACGCCGTGACTGTCGACGGAGAGGTCGGCTCCACGCCCGACGTCGACATCTTCAGTCCCCTCCGCCTGACCGAGACGTCGTTCACCGACGCGGTGACCGGAGACGGCCGTCGCATCGTCGACGACGCGCAGCCGATCATCGTGCAGCTCTCGATCTACAGCGGCGAGACGGGTGAGAAGGTGTTCGCCACGTCCTACGACAGCGACAGCACGCGCGCGTCCAGCATCGAGTCGTGGGCCTCGCAGGCGCCCGGCCTTGCCGACGTCCTCGAGTGCGCGACCGCCGGAAGCCGCGTCGTGGCCGGGCTCACGCCCGACGACTTCGGTGCCGCGAATCTCAAGGGCTTCGGCATGGCGGAGGACGACGTCGCCGTCTTCGTGGTCGACGTCGTCGATGCGTTCCACCCGAGCGCCGAGGGCTCGCTGCAGTTCAACGATGCGCAGGGCATGCCGACCGTGGTCCGTGCTCCCGACGGCACTCCCGGCGTGATCATCCCGGACAGCGCCGCACCGAAGAAGCAGGTCGTGCAGACGCTCATCCTCGGTGACGGAGAGAAGGTCACGAAGGACGACTCTCCGCTCGTTCACTTCACGGCCGTGGGCTGGGACGACAAGAAGGTCATCCAGAGCTCCTGGGGCCAGCAGGCCGTCGACCAGATGGCGCAGATCGCACCCCCCGTGGCTGAGGCCCTCGTGGGGCACCCGGTCGGCTCGCAGGTGCTCGTCGTGCTCCCGAAGACCGAGAACTCCGTCGCGATGGCCGTCGTGGTGGACATCCTCGGCATCGCCCCCTCAGCCGCTCCGTGATGGCCGCCCGGATCCCTGCCGAAGAGCGCCTGACGAACCTCGTCGTGGCGCTGATGGCGACGGAGATCGGGCTGACGAAGCAGCAGATCCTCGACAACGTCTCGGGGTATCGGCAGCGGGCGGACGCGGGTACGCGCTCCGATGCCCTGGAGAAGATGTTCGAGCGCGACAAGGACGAGCTCCGGTCGCTCGGCGTGCCGATCGAGACGATCGGCGATGCTGCCGACCCGAACGATCTCCGGGAGGCGCGGTACCGCATCCCCCAAGCGGAGTACGACCTGCCGAGCGACATCGAGTTCACCGCGGCGGAGCTCGCGGTGCTGCGCCTGGCGGGAAGCGTGTGGAGTGCGGAGTCGGTCTCGGGCGACGCGCAGTCGGGGGTGCGCAAGATCCGCGCCCTCGGTATCGACGGCGATGAGCCGATCATCGGCTTCGCTCCGCGCATCACCGCACGGGACGCGGCCTTCTCTCCGCTGCAGGACGCGATCGAGCGCAGCCGTGTGGTGTCGTTCGACTATCTGAAGCCCGGCGAGGATGCGCCGCGTCGTCGCCGCGTCCGGCCGCTGGCACTGGTGGACTATGAGGCGCGCTGGCACGTCTACGGGGTCGATGTGGATGTGGAGGAGGACCGCACCTTCCTGCTGAGCCGCATCGTGGGCGACGTGGCGGTGAGCGCGACGTCGTTCGACCCCGCCCTCCGCGAGGGAGCGGGGGAGCGCGCGCTGAGCGGACTCGAGCAGGTCGCTGCGGCGAACTCCGCGCTTCTGGAGGTGACTCCGGGCACCGAGGCCGCGCTGAGGCTCGGACGACGCGCGACCGCCGCCGCGCAGGGCATCCGCGTGCCATTCGTGGACCTGCACATCCTCGCCGACGAGCTGGCCTCGTACGGTCCCGAGGTACGGGTGGTCGAGCCTGCCCCGCTGCGTGACGCCGTGGTCGCCCGGTTGTCCGCTGTCGTGGAGGCGCACACCGACACGGGGGCACGCGCATGAGCCCGCAGCAGAAGCCGCTCCTTGCCGCTGATCGCGTACGCCTGTACCTGACACTCGTTCCCTACCTGCTCGAGCACGGGCAGGTATCTCTCGCGGAGGCCGCGGAGGAGTTCGGCGTCACGCCGCGCGAGATGCGCGCGATGGTCGAGAAGCTCACCGTGATCGGATTGCCGGGCGAGGCCGGATTCTGGCAGCAGCCTCAGGAGATGTTCGACATCAACTGGGACCTGCTCGAGCTGGAGGACGTCATCGAGATCACGAACGACGTCGCGCTGCGCCGGGTTCCGCGGTTCACCGCCCGGGAGGCCGCCGCGCTCCTGGCCGGGCTGCAGATGGTGGCGGCCGTTCCGGCGGTCTCCGACTCGGGTCTCGTCGCCGGTCTGATCTCGAAGCTCTCCCGCGGTGCGGCCGATGCCCCCGCCGATGTCGTCGTGGCGCCGAGCGCCGTCGACGAGGTCCGTTCCGTGGTGTCGCGCGGGCTGCAGCAGGGCGTCGCCGTCTCGTTCACCTACCAGGCGCCTGACTCGACTCCGACCACGCGCACCGTCGATCCCGTCCAGATCCTGATCACGAACGGGCAGTGGTACCTGCAGGGATGGTGCCACATGCGCGAGGCGATGCGTACCTTCCACCTGGATCGGGTGAGCGAGCCGACGCTGACCGACATCCCCAGTACCCACGGCGGCGACCAGGTTCCCGAGGCGTTCGCCGGTCTGGAGGACGAAGGCGAGGTCACGGTGCGCGTGCCGGAGCGGCTCGCCCCGTTGCTCAGCGGGTTCCTGCCGGCGGAAGCGATGGAGCCCGCGAACGGCGTCGTGACGGCCCGTCTGCATCTGGCGGACCCGCGGGGCATCAAGCGCCTCGCGGCCAGGTTCGGCGGAGCGATGGAAGTCCGGGAGCCGGGAGTCGCTCGGTCGGCGACGCGCGAGTGGGCGGAGGCGGGACTCGCGCTGTACCACCAGCCCGATACGCAGGATTGATCTGTAGACTGGGGACGAAAGCCCCCCGACGACGGGAATGTCGATATGTTCGCTGGAATGCAAGGCTGGCACCTGCTGATCGTGCTCGCCGTCATCCTCCTTCTCTTCGGCGCTGCCAAGCTGCCGGCGCTCGCGAAGAGCATGGGGCAGTCCGCCCGCGTGTTCAAGGGTGAGATGAAGGCGATGAAGGAAGAAGATGCGACGCGCGCCGAGTCCGCCGTCGCTGAGCCCACCTCGGTGAAGGACACGGGCGCCGAACCTGAGACTCCGCCTCGCGCCTGACCGGCCGTGGCAGCCATCGAACCGACCGTGAAGGCGAAGGCCGACCGGGATCGGCGGATGTCGCTCGGCGCGCATCTCGTCGAGCTGCGGAAGCGTCTCATGTACGCTGCCCTCGCGCTGGTGGTCGGCATGGTGATCGCGTTCATCGTCGCGGACCCGGTCATCCACTTCATCACGGAGCCCATCCGGATCATCACCGAGAAACGCGGCGACGATTTCAGCGCGCTGAACTTCGGCACGGTGACCGCGGCCTTCGACATGCGCATGCGCATCGCCTTCTCGATCGGGCTGTTCCTGTCCGCGCCCATCTGGCTGTGGCAGGTCTGGGCGTTCATCATGCCGGGGCTCACGCGCAAGGAGATCAAGTACACGGTCGGCTTCGTGCTGGCCGCGGTTCCGCTCTTCTTCGCCGGCTGCTACCTCGGCGTCATGATCATGCCGCACGTGATCGAACTCATGTGGAGCTTCACCCCCGAGGGCGGGACGAACTTCTACTACGCGCAGGAGTACTACGACTTCGTCTTCAAGCTGATGATCGTGATCGGGGTGTCGTTCGTGCTCCCGGTGTTCCTGGTCGCGCTGAACCTGGCCGGCGTCATGTCGGGTCGCGCCATCCTCAAGGGTTGGCGAGTCGCGGTCCTCATCGCGACGATCTTCGCCGCCCTCGCGACTCCCGCCGCCGACGTCGTGAGCATGCTGATGCTCGCCGGGATCCTCATCGTGCTGTTCTTCGCCGCCGCGGGACTCTCTCTGCTCTTCGATCGGCGCAAACGGAAGAGGGATGCGGCCGCCGGCATCGTCCCTGACGCCGTATGAGTTCTCCGTCCGACCGTTACGCGCAGGCGCAGGACGCGGCGAGCCATCCGCAGACCGTCGCCTTCGCCGCGCGCCAGCGATTCCAGCTCGATCCGTTCCAGCTGGCCGGGTGTCACGCCCTGGAGAACGGGCGCAGCGTGCTGGTCGCGGCGCCGACCGGAGCGGGCAAGACGATCGTCGGTGAGTTCGCGATCCACCTCGCGATGCAGAGCCCGACGGACAAGGCGTTCTACACGACGCCGATGAAGGCTCTGTCGAACCAGAAGTTCCGCGAGCTCGTCGACGTCTACGGCCCCGACGAGGTCGGGTTGCTCACCGGCGACACGAACATCAACGGCAACGCTCGCATCGTCGTGATGACGACCGAGGTGCTGCGGAACATGATCTACGCGGACTCCGCCGCGCTCCGCGATCTGCGCTACGTCGTGATGGATGAGGTGCACTACCTGGCCGACCGGTTCCGCGGAGCCGTGTGGGAGGAAGTGATCATCCACCTGCCCCCGCGCGTGCGTCTGGTCTCCCTCAGCGCGACGGTGTCGAATGCGGAGGAGTTCGGCGACTGGCTCGACACGGTGCGGGGCGACACGGAGGTGATCGTGTCCGAGGTGCGGCCGGTGCCCCTGGAGCAGCACGTGCTCGTGCGCGACGACCTGCTTCCGCTGTTCGACGACAGGGCGGGTCTCGCGACGGCCCAGGTCAACCAGGAGCTCATGCGGATCCGCTCCTTCACGGGCTCGACGTACGAGGCGAATCGGCAGGCGCAGTCGTATCGCAGCAACCGTCACGCTGGACGGCAGGCGCAGCGCCCGCCTCGCGGCGGACGACGCCCGGTGCGCTCGGCCAACGCGCGTCGCATCGAGCGGATGGATCGCCCGGATGTGGTCGAGCTCCTGGAGCGGTCGAGTCTCCTGCCCGCCATCTTCTTCATCTTCAGCCGTGTCGGCTGCGATGCCGCCGTGCAGCAGGTCCGGCGCGCGGGCATCCGCCTCACCTCGAACGAGGAGCGGGCCGAGATCCGCGCCATCGTCGAGGAGCGCACGCGCACCCTGCAGGACGAGGATCTCGGTGTGCTCGGCTACTGGGAGTGGCTCGACAACCTCGAGCGCGGCGTGGCCGCCCATCACGCCGGTCTGCTTCCGGCGTTCAAGGAGGTCGTCGAGGAACTTTTCCAGCGCAAGCTCGTGAAGGTCGTGTTCGCGACCGAGACGCTCGCTCTCGGCATCAACATGCCGGCCCGGACCGTCGTGCTGGAGAAGATGGAGAAGTTCAACGGCGAGGCGCGTGTCGCGATCACGTCCGGCGAGTACACGCAGCTCACCGGGCGGGCGGGTCGCCGGGGGATCGACGTGGAGGGCCACGCGGTCGTGCAGTGGACCGAGGGCATGGATCCGCAGGCCGTGGCCGCCCTCGCCTCCCGACGCACGTATCCGTTGAACTCCAGCTTCCGGCCGACCTACAACATGGCCGTCAACCTGATCGACATGTTCGGGAAGGGCAGGGCGCGGCAGATCCTGGAGTCGTCGTTCGCGCAGTTCCAGGCCGATCGCGCCGTCGTCGGCCTGGCGCGCCAGGTGCGTGAGGCGGAGGAGTCTCTTGCCGGTTATCGCTCCGCCATGGCCTGCGAGCACGGCGACTTCCCCGAGTACGCCGCGATCCGCCGTGAGCTCAGCGACCTGGAGAAGAAGAACCGGCAGGACGCGAACGCGCCGCGTGCCGCACGGGACAAGCGGATGAAGCGCATCCAGTCGTTGCGCACGCAGATGCAGCGACATCCCTGCCACCGCTGTCCGGATCGCGAGGCGCACGCGCGGTGGGCCGAACGCTACTGGAAGCTCAAGAGGCAGACCGATCGCACGCGCCGCCAGATCGAGAACCGCACCGGGACCGTCGCGCGGGTGTTCGATCGCGTGGTGGAGGTGCTGGAGACACTCGACTACCTCCGCCGAGACGACGACGAGACCCTGCTGACGGAGGCTGGCCGCACCATGCGGCGGATCTACGGGGAGCGTGACCTCCTGGTCGCCGAGTCGCTGCGTCAGGACCTCTGGAAGAGCCTGGACGCTCCGTCTCTCGCCGCCATGGCCTGCTGCCTCGTGCACGAGCCGCGGCGGGACGAGTCGAACACGGGGGAGCGAGGTCTGCCCCGGGGCCCGTTCCGCGCCGCGTACGACCGGACGACCGCCCTCTGGGCCGAGCTGGACGACCTCGAGCGGGATCACCAGCTGCCCGGCAGCGAGCCCCTGGCCGCCGGCCTTGCGGGGGCGATGCATACCTGGGCGCGTGGGGGTGCGCTCGACCGCGTCCTGATCGACGCCGACATGGCCGCCGGAGACTTCGTCCGCTGGGCGAAGCAGACGATCGACCTGCTGGACCAGCTCTCGATCGTCGCCGAAGACCCCGCTCTCGCGCGCACCGCTCGGCTCGCCCTCGACGGCGTGCGGCGGGGCATCGTCGCCTACTCGTCGATGTGAGGGTGAGCGCCGTGACCGATCCGTCCGTCCCCGTCCGCCCGCGTGCCCTCCTGCCGCTGTGGGGCGCGGTGCTCGCTGCTGTCTGGGCGGCGGTGCTCATGGATCTCGCGTTCCCCGAGGCCGCGGTGTGGATCCTCGCGTTCCCGGCCACCGGGCTCCTGCTGCTGGCGTTGATCGGGCGACGGGCGGGCGGCGCCCTGCTCGTCGGCCTCGTGTACGGCGTCGTCTTCTTCGGTCTGCTGGTGTCCTGGACCTCCCGCTACCTCGGGCCTTTGCCCTGGGCGGCGCTCAGCGTCGTCGAGGGTGCGCTGACCGCGGTCGCGCTCGTCCCCATCGCCCTGGCCTACCGCTGGCTTCCGCGGGCATTCCCCGGCACGGCTGGCCGCCTGCTCATCCTGCCGACGGTGGTCGCCGCACTGTGGGTCGGGCGGGAGCTCTTCCTGGGCTGGTGGCCCTACGGCGGATTCCCGTGGGCGCGCCTGGGCATGAGTCAGGCCGAGAGTCCGCTCGCTCCGGTCACCTCGTGGCTGGGGGTCAGCGGGCTGAGCTTCCTGATGGTGCTGCTGACGGCCATGGTGATCGAGCTGGTCCGGACCGGGTCCTGGCGGCGTCCGCTGCGGCTGGTCGTTCCCGCAGCAGTCGTGGTGGTGCTGGTGTTCACCCCGCTGTTCCCGACGGCAGCCACGGGGACGATGCGCATCGGAGCCGTGCAGGGGAACGGACCGACGGGCTACTTCGACTCGCGCGAACCGTTCTCCGTGATCCAGGCCCAGACCGAGGCGACTGCGCCCCTCTACGGCGAGGATCTCGATCTGCTCGTGTGGCCGGAGGGATCCCTCGACGCCGATCCCGCCGAGGGCTCGGCTCTCGCCCGCCGGATGACCTTGGTCGCCAATCGGGTGGATGCCCCGTTGCTCGCCAACGCGGCGACCGCGCGAGGCGACCGCTTCTACAACACGTCGATGCTGTGGACCCAGAGCGGTGAGGCGTCGCAGTCGCACGACAAGCGCCACCCCGTGCCGTTCGGTGAGTACGTTCCCGACCGCGCCTTCTTCAATGCGCTGGTCCCTGATCTGATCGGGCTCATCCAGCGCGAGTACACGCCGGGCACGAACGCTCCCATCGTCGAGGTCGACGGTGTGAAGGTGGGTCTCGCGATTTGCTTCGACGTGATCTACGACGACGTGATCCTCGAGGGCATCGGCGGCGGCGCGCAGGTGCTGGTGTTCCAGACCAACAACGCGGACTTCCGCGGTACCGACGAGAACCTCCAGCAGCTCGCGTTCGCGCGCATGCGGGCGATCGAGACGGGCCGGAGTGTGGTGAACATCTCCACGGTCGGCACGAGTCAGGTGATCCGCCACGATGGCCGGACCATCACCAGCCTGGACGCGGATGAGGCCGGAGCGATGCTCGAGGATGTCGAGCTGCGCTCCGGCCTCACGGCGGGTGTCGTCCTGGGCCCCTGGGTGCAGCAGGTGCTGCTGTGGGGCGGGGTGGGCGCGCTCGTGGTCGGGTGGTGGCGCGCCCGTCGGCGTTAGGCGCCGATCTTCTCCCTAGTGGGATCTTCTCCCGCGCCGCGGCGGGCACGGATGAAGGCGAGCCGCTCTTCGAGGAGCTCCTCGAGCTCGGCGCGGGTGCGGCGCTCCATCAGCATGTCCCAGTGCGTGCGGGCGGACTTCTCGTCGCTCGCCTCGATGGTGACGGACTGACCGTCGACCTGCAGTCGGGCCTCAGCACCGCAGGCGCGGCACTCCCAGGTCTGCGGGGGTTCGGCGTCGGCCGCGAACATCAGGGTGGTGTCGTGTCCGCACGTGTCACAGGTGTAGGTGGTCTCACGGCGCTCCATGAAAACGACGCCCTCTTCGCTCTGTAGGCTCTGGGCGCCGAGTCGGATGCCGCGCAGGCTGCGATCTGCCATTGTGTGGTCCTCTCGTCGCTGTCAGGTATAACGCTCGAGCCTGTGGGCTTCATCCACGTGACCGCGATCTCGGCGGTATTCACAGTGGAATCCCAGCGCCGGCGGGTAAAGAGCTCGCCCTACTCTGGAGCGAGGACCGAGACCGCGAGGTCGGCGCGGTCCGACACGATCCCGTCCACCCCCATCCGGTGGAGACGACGCATCTCATCCGGGTCGTTGACCGTCCAGACGTGCACCTCGATCCCGGCCCGATGCGCCGCCCGCAGGAGCGCGGGGGTGAGGACGGTCAGGGCGCCACGACGCTCCGGTATCTGGAGCGCGTCGATGTCACGCAGGGCACGCGCGGGGGAGAGGCGGAGGGCCGACAGCGCGCGGGCCGAGGCGATCGTGCGGCGTCCGCCCGACGTGGCGGGGCGCTGCGCGGCCCCGGCGCGTCTCACTTCCTCGACCGTCGCTCGACGGCTCGCGTCGGAGAAGCTCGTGATCAGGACGCGCTCGGTGTGCGGGGCGAGGACGGGGCCGAGGAGTCCGGCCGCAGCCGGCGTCTTGACGTCGATGTTGAAGCGCACGTCGGGGAAGGACGAGAGCGCATCACCGACGGTGAGCAGCCCGCCGTGATCGGCGAAGAGTGCACGCAGCTCACGGGTGCGGACCTCGCTCACCGCGCGCGAGTCGTCAGCGAGGCGGCGCAGGTCGGGGTCGTGCACCAGGACGACGTCCCCGTCGGCGGTCACCTGGCAGTCGGTCTCGATGTACTCGACGCCGGCCGCGTGCGCGGCGGCGAAGGCCCCCGCCGTGTTCTCCCACACCCCGGATTCCTCGCCTGCGGCGGTCACCAGACCGCGATGCGCGAAGATCCGCGGGGAGCGGGCGTTCGTGAAGAACGGGTGCGTCACACGCGGGGTGCGGGGTCCGTGGGCCCCTGGCCCGGCTTCGGGGTGAAGGCGCTGCCGATGCCCTTCAGTGCCTCCGTCAGTTCGCTGGGCACGATCCACAGCTTGTTGGACGGGCCCTCGCTGATCTTCGGCAGCATCTGGAGGTACTGATACGCGAGGAGCTTGTCGTCGGGAGCGCCCTGATGGATCGCGCTGAAGACGTTCTGGATCGCCTCCGCCTCGCCCTGGGCACGGAGCACGGCCGCCTGCTTGTCGCCCTCCGCCCGCAGGATCTCCGCCTGCCGCAGACCCTCCGCCTCGAGGATGGCGGACTGCTTGGTGCCCTCCGCCGTGAGGATGGCGGCACGACGGTCCCGCTCGGCGCGCATCTGCTTCTCCATGGAGTCCTGGATCGAGACGGGCGGGTCGATGGCCTTCAGCTCGACGCGACCGACGCGGATGCCCCACTTGCCGGTGGCCTCGTCCAGCACCACGCGGAGCTGCCCGTTGATGTTGTCGCGGCTGGTCAGTGCCTCTTCGAGGTTGAGACCGCCGACGACGTTGCGCAGCGTGGTCGTGGTGAGCTGCTCGACGGCGCCGAGGTAGTTGGCGATCTCGTATGTCGCCGCGCGCGCGTCCGTCACTTGGAAATAGACGACGGTGTCGATCGACACGACCAGGTTGTCCTCCGTGATCACCGGCTGGGGCGGGAAGGAGACGACCTGCTCGCGCATGTCGATCAGCGGGCGGAGGCGATCGATGAAGGGCACCAGGATGTTCAGCCCAGGGGAGAGGGTCTTGTGGTAGCGGCCGAGCCGCTCGACGACACCCGCGGTCGCCTGGGGGATGATGCGGATGGCCCTGGCGATGGTGACGATCACGAAGATGATGACCGCGATCACCAGGATCCAGATGATCACCGTGGGGATGAACGATGCGTCGTCCACGTGTTCTCCTAGTCGTTGAGGGGACGGACGATCGCCGTGGCGCCGTTGATGGCGGTGACGGCGATCGGAGCGCCCTGGGGGATGGGCACGGGGGAGGACGAGCGGGCCGTCCAGGTGTCGCCGTTGGCGAGCTTGGCTTGCCCGGACACCTGCGTGATGTCGCTCAGTGCGAAGCCGCGCAGATCGACCAGAGCATCCACGTTCGACCGGGCCGGGTCGGCGCCGCGATGCAGCCGCCGCAGCAGCGGAGGCCGGAGGAACAGGATGAAGAGGGCGGCAGCGATGCCGGCGATGATGATCTGGATCCACACCGGCACGCCGAGGAAGTCCGTGACGAGTCCGACCAGGCCGCCGAAGCTGAGCATGAGGAACGTGAAGTCCAGCGAGAGCATCTCGATCACGAGGAAGACGGCGATGAGGACCAGCCATCCGATCCACGCCCACTGGTCGATGAACACGACGAAAGTCGAGAAGTTGTCCATTCGGCCTCCTTTGTGGTCAACGTATCACGCGCTGCCCCGGCGATCGGGGTGCCCTCGCGACCGCTTGGTAATGTGAGAGAGCCGTGCGCTCACGGCGTTTCACGCATCATGAGGAGTCACCGTGACCGACGTTCTTCCCGCAGGATCCCTCGACGGCAAGGTCGCCCTCGTGACCGGCTCGTCCCGGGGGATCGGCGCCGACACCGTCCGCTACCTCGCCGAGGCGGGCGCCGACGTCGTGATCAACTTCCGCAACAAGGCTCCGCGCGCGGAGAAGCTCGCTGCAGAACTGCGCGAGCTCGGTCGGAGGGTCCTCGTCGTCGGCGCGGATCTGACTGACACGGCGTCGGTGGACGCCATGTTCGACGCGGTGCGCGCGGAGTTCGGCCGCCTCGACGTGCTCGTGCTCAACGCCTCCGGCGGTATGGAGTCCGGGATGGCGGAGGACTACGCCCTCACGCTGAACCGCGACGCGCAGCTGAACGTGCTGAACGCGGCCACCCCGTTGCTCGACGACGGCGCCCGTGTCGTCTTCGTGACCAGCCACCAGGCCCACTTCATCCGCACCACCCCGACGATGCCGGAGTACGAGCCGGTCGCCCTCTCCAAGCGCGCCGGTGAGGATGCGCTGCGCGAGCTCATCCCCGGTCTCGCCGAGAAGGGCGTCGGTTTCACCGTGGTCTCCGGCGACATGATCGAGGGCACCATCACGGCCACGCTCCTGGAGCGTGCGAACCCCGGGGCCATTGCGGAGCGCCGCGAGTCGGCCGGGCGCCTGTACAACGTGTCCGAGTTCGCGGCCGAGGTCGCGAAGGCGGTCATCGATCCGGTCCCCGAGGACAACACGCGGCTCGTCGGCGACGTGAGCGCCTTCACCGCCTCCTGATCCTCGGATACGACTCCGCCCCGGCCCGCTTGTGGCGGCACCGGGGCGGAGTCGTCTCGTGAGGTCAGACGGCGGGGGAGCCCTGCACGTCGGCGATCACGTTCTTCTCGTCCTTGCCCAGCGTGATGGCCCGGACGATCTGGACGATGCCGAGCACGATCAGCGAGATGCCGAGGAGCAGCCAGAACGCGAAGCCCGCGATGGCCGGCGAGAACAGCACGATGATTCCAGCGACGATGCTGAGGATCGCGTAGAGCACGGTCCAGACGCGGGACCCGTCGCTGCCGAGGAGCGAGAGGGCCACGACACCGTCGACGATCCAGCTCACGCCGATGAAGATGACCACGACCAGGGCGAGCGTCGCCGCCGCCACGTTGAGGTTGAAGAACGCGATGACTCCGGCCGCGATGTACAGCAGGCCGAGGACGATGTGGCCGACCCGTGCCCAGCCGCCCTTCGCCTGCGAGAAGATGCCGAGCCCGATGTAGACGATGCCGGCGACGACGAGGTACGACGCGAAGATCGCCGTGACGATGACGGCCGACTTGACCGGCCAGACGAGCAGGACGATGCCTGCGAGCAGGGCGAGCACGCCGGACACGGCGAGGGCGATGCGGATGGAGGAGAAGAACGACTTCGTCTCGTTGATTGCTTCAGACATGGTTGGGGACCCTTTCTGAGAAGATCCTGTGAGGATGCCCCCAGGGTAGCGCTCGGCAGGCGTTCGCGGGGGAGGACCGCCGGAACGCGTCGCACTCCGACACCACGCGACACCCCACGTCATGGCAGGATCGTCTCGTGATGGCGGTGGATGATGCCCGGCTGCGTGAGCTCGTCCTGATGCGCAAGGTGCGGGACCGGATCGATCGCGAATACGCCAGACCGCTCGATGTCGAGGCGTTGGCCCGCGGCGTGCACATGTCGGCGGGGCACCTGAGTCGTCGGTTCCGTGAGACATACGGCGAGTCGCCGTACGCGTACCTCATGACGCGCCGGATCGAACGTGCGATGGCGCTGCTGCGTCGCGGAGATCTCAGCGTGACCGAGGTCTGCTTCGCGGTGGGCTGCTCATCGCTCGGAACGTTCAGCACGCGGTTCTCGGAGCTGGTCGGTGTCCCACCCAGCGTGTACCGTGAACGCGCCGCCACCGTCGAAGGGATCCCGTCGTTCCAGGCGAAGCAGGTCATCCGACCGATCAGGAATCGAGAAGCGCCGCGTCCCGACGCGGACCTAACGTGAGCATCATGAACATCAGCATCCACTACGCGTTCCTCCCGCACACCGACGCCGAGGCGGCGCTCGGGTTCTACCGCGACGCCCTCGGCTTCGAGGTGCGCAACGATGTCGGCTACGACGGGCTGCGTTGGCTGACCGTCGGCCCGACGGACCAACCGGAGACCTCCCTCGTGCTGCATCCGCCGGCGACGGACCCGGGCATCACCGACACCGAGCGGCAGACCATCCTCGAGCTGATCGCGAAAGGAAGCTACGGCGCGCTCACCCTCGCGAGCGATGACCTCGACGCCGTGTTCGAGCGTCTCGTGGAGGCGGGGGCCGATGTCGTGCAGGAGCCGATGGATCAGCCGTACGGCGTGCGCGACTGCGCGTTCCGCGACCCGGCGGGCAACCTCCTCCGTATCAACCAGGCCGGCTGACGCCACCGGCGACGCCGCCCCGAACAGAAGGACACCGATGACCGCTGCACCGCACCCCGCGGACACCCACGACCTGATCCGCGTGCAGGGTGCGCGCGAGAACAACCTGAAGGACGTCAGCGCCGACATCCCGAAGCGACGCCTCACGGTGTTCACCGGTGTGTCCGGCTCGGGCAAGAGCTCGCTGGTCTTCGACACGATCGCCGCGGAGTCCCGCCGCATGATCGACGAGACGTACAGCGCGTTCGTGCAGGGATTCATGCCGTCGGTGCCGCGCCCCGACGTCGACGTCCTGGAGGGTCTGACCACCGCGATCATCGTGGACCAGGAGCGGCTGGGCGCCAACCCGCGCTCGACCGTCGGGACCGTGACCGACGCGAACGCCATGTTGCGCATCCTGTTCAGCAAGCTCGGGCAGCCGTACATCGGCGGACCGACCGCGTTCTCGTTCAACATCCCGACGCAGAAGGCCAGCGGCGTCATGACCGGGCCGGGCGGCGAGAAGAAGATCGTGAAGGACGCGATCTACCTTGGCGGCATGTGCCCGCGCTGCGAGGGCAGGGGAGCGGTGTCGGACCTCGACCTGTCGCAGATCGTCGACGAGTCCCGGTCGCTCGACGAGGGCGCCATCATGGTGCCCGGGTACACGGCAGACGGCTGGATGGTGAAAGGCTTCTCGCAGTCGGGCTTCTACCCCGCGGACAAGCCCATCGCGGAGTTCACCGAGAAGCAGCGGCACCTCTTCCTCTACGGCGAGGTCACCAAGGTGAAGATCTCGGGCATCAACATGACCTACGAGGGCCTGATCCCCAAGATCACGAAGTCGATGCTCTCCAAAGACCTCGACGCGCTGCAGCCGCACGTCCGTGCGTTCGTGGAGCGCGTCGCCACGTTCGCGGTATGCCCGGAGTGCGACGGGACCCGCCTCACCGAGGGCGCGCGGTCGTCGAAGATCGAGGGGATCAGCATCGCCGACGCGTGCCGCATGCAGGTGACCGATCTCGCCGCCTGGGTGCGGCGCCTGGCGCTTCCCGGTGCTGCGCCTCTGCTGGAGGCCCTCAGCGCGAACCTCGACGCGTTCGTCACGCTGGGCCTCGGCTACCTCAGCCTGGAACGCCCGTCCGGCACGCTGTCGGGGGGTGAGGCGCAGCGCATCAAGATGCTGAGGCACCTCGGGTCCGCGCTCACCGACGTCACGTACGTGTTCGACGAGCCGACGATCGGCCTGCATCCGCACGACATCCAGCGCATGAACAGGCTGCTGCTGCAACTCCGGGACAAGGGGAACACGGTCCTGGTCGTGGAGCACAAGCCCGAGACGATCGCGATCGCCGATCACGTGGTCGACCTCGGTCCAGGAGCGGGGAGCGCGGGCGGCGAGATCTGCTTCGAAGGCACGGTCGACGGATTGAAGGCCAGCGGCACCCGCACGGGAGAGCACCTGGACGACCGCGCGAAGCTCAAGCCCGCCGTGCGCACGGGCGCCGGGCGGATCGAAGTCCGCGGCGCCTCGACCAACAATCTGCAGAACGTCGATGTCGACATCCCGACGGGCGTGCTGACGGTCGTCACGGGTGTGGCCGGATCCGGCAAGAGCTCCCTCATCCACGGCTCGGTGTCCGGTCGCGAGGGCGTCGTTGCGATCGATCAGTCCGCGATCAAGGGGTCGCGACGCAGCAACCCCGCAACCTACACCGGTCTGCTGGAGCCCATCCGCAAGGCCTTCGCGAAAGCCAACGGCGTGAAGCCCGCTCTGTTCAGCGCGAACTCCGAGGGCGCGTGCCCCGCGTGCAAGGGCGCCGGCGTCATCATCACGGAGCTCGGGTTCATGGACACGATCGAGACACCGTGCGAGGACTGCGGCGGTAAGCGCTTCCAGGCGGCGGTGCTCGAGTACACCCTCGGCGGCAAGGACATCACCGAGGTGCTCGATCTGCCGGTCGCGGAGGCCCGGGCCTTCTTCAGTGAGGGCGAGGCGAAGCTTCCCGCGGCCGCCGCGATCCTGAGCCGCCTCGAAGACGTCGGTCTGGGCTACCTGTCGCTGGGCCAGCCCCTGTCGACGCTGTCGGGCGGAGAACGTCAGCGCATCAAGCTGGCGATCCAGATGGGGGAGAACGGCGACATCTACGTGCTCGACGAGCCCACGACGGGGCTGCACCTCGCGGACGTCGACACGCTCCTGGGGCTGCTCGACCGGCTCGTGGACGCGGGCAAGACCGTGATCGTCATCGAGCACCATCAGGCGGTCATGGCGCACGCCGACTGGATCGTCGATGTCGGACCCGGCGCCGGGCACGACGGCGGCCAAATCGTGTTCGAAGGGACGCCCGCAGATTTGGTATCCCAAAAATCGACGCTCACGGGGGAGCACCTGGCGGAGTACGTGAGCGGACGCTGATCACGCAGACGTGATCGCCACGGGATACAGCGTCGTGCGTGCGACGACGCGGTCCCGCTCGGCGGAGCGTTCACGTCGACGCGGATCGGCGAGAGAGGCGTCCAGCGCCGCACCGTTCGGGAATCGATACAACTGGACCTCGTCGGGCGCGTCGTCACCGGATGTGGAGATCGCACGCTGCAGGAGAACGCCGCCGTGGTCTGGAAGGAACGCCAGCACCACGTCTTCATAGCGGCTCAGTTCCACGGCCAGCCCGGGACGCGCCCAGAGCAGGCAACACAACTCGATCGGGCGTTCGTGTGCAGCGCTCCTGGGTTCGATCATGACAGCGTGTGGGCGACGTCGCTCGGCCGCGGTGCCCCTCGTGGCTTAACCGATAATGCACATTATGTCAGATCAGACGAGAAGCGGGTGGGGCCGTCGACCCTGCCGCCTCTCCCTGCCGCCCTTCCCCGCCACCGCTGCACGAGCGCCCAGGCGGTGCGTCTCGCAGTACCGTCGGTCGACCGGTAGGGATTCGCGCTGTCTTGACGCGGCCGCTCAGCTCCAGAGGGCTTCGACGACCACGGGTACGGCATCGGAGACGTCATAGGAACGAACCCACCGCGGTCGCACGATGACGAGCGCGAATCCAGGATCGGTCACGCGCGATCCCGGAGCGTGCCGCACGAACACCGGCTCCAGCTCCTTCGCCCGCGCGGCCGAAGCCACCTCGGCGCTCCCCTCGAGCTGCAGGGTCACCGCCCCCTCTGTGCCCACCACGAGCGCCACCGCCCCGTTGCCCACGAGGTTCGCGACCTTGCGCGACTCGGAGCGGCTCGTGAACAGGATCGTCCCGTCGTCGAGAGCCACCACACCGACGAGCGCGGCCTCCGGCTCGCCGCCCGCTGACACGGTCGCCGCGACGCCGCGCCCGTGCTCACGGATGAACATGACCACCGAAACTCTGTCGTGGGGATCGATGGCCATGCTCACGAGACTAACGCCGTCGCCCCGGACTCACGCGGCCGACCAGACTCCCAGCTCGTTGCCCGACGGGTCCGCGAAGTGCAGTCGCCGTCCGCCCGGGAAGTCGTACGGCTCCTGCAGGATGCGCCCGCCGGCGGGTTCGATCGCGTCGCGCGTGGTATCGAGGTCGTCGGAGTAGAGCAGCACGAGGGGGCCTCCGACGGGCCGCGGCTCCTCGGCGAGGAGCAGTCCCCCGACCTCGCTGCCGTCTCCCCTGCCCGAAGCGATCCCGGCGTACGTGGGGCCGTAGTCGACGAACTCCCACCCGAACGCCGACGCATAGAACTGCTTCGCTGCGGCGAGGTCGGTGACGACGAGCTCGACATAGTCGATGGTGTGGTGCTGCGAGGTTCCTGTCATGCGGCGCACGCTACCGGCGGGCACCGACATCGCGCTCGTCCGGCGCGTCGGCGGGCAGGAGTAGCGTGGAACGGTGCCGCCCCTCTCCCCCGCATCCGCCTCTCCGGGGTGGCGCGCGTGGACCATCTGGTCGGTCGGTGTCGCCGCCTACGTGCTCGCGATCACCAACCGCACCTCGCTGGGGGCCGTGGGTGTCGAGGCGGCGGATCGCTTCCAGGCCGACGCATCCACCCTCGCGCTGTTCGCCGTCGTCCAGCTGGCGGTCTACGGCGGGATGCAGATCCCGATCGGCGTGCTCCTCGACCGCTACGGGTCGCGGCCCATCATCACGATCGGGATGCTGCTCATGGCGGCCGGTCAGCTCACCATGGCGCTGTCCCCCAGCGTCGGCATCGCCATCGTCGCGCGTGTGCTCCTGGGCGCGGGCGACGCCGCGGTATTCCCCGCCGTGCTGCGCCTCGTGGCGACCTGGTTCCCCGCGCAACGCGGACCGCTCATGGTGCAGTTCACCGGGATCATCGGTCAGGCGGGGCAGCTCATCGCCCTGGTACCCGTCGCTGCACTGTTGCACGCGACCAGCTGGAGCATCACGTTCGGCAGCATCGCCGGGCTCGGACTGCTGTTCACGGTGCTGGTCTGGCTCGTCATCCGCAACCATCCGCCGGAGCGGGGCGCGGACGTGACGGTGAACACGGACACCGGCGTCGTCCGCGTCGTCACGTCCGCCATCGACACCGGCGTCGGAATCCGGGCAGCGTGGGCGCACCCGGGAACCCGCCTCGCGTTCTGGTCCCACTTCACCACCCCGTTCGCCGGCACGGCCTTCGTCCTCCTCTGGGGCATGCCGTTCCTCACCGTCGGCGAAGGGCTTCGGCCCGCGGCTGCCGCTGGGATCATCTCGATCTACGTGGTCGCCGGAATGGTCCTGGGGCCGGTGATCGGCGATCTCTCGCGGCGCCTTCCGAACCACCGTTCCCTCGCCCTCGTGCTCCCGGCTGTCGGGGTGCAGGCGGCGGCATGGATCGCGGTGATCGCCCTCCCCGGGCCGGCTCCGGCGTGGCTGCTCACCGTGCTCGCCGTCGCCCTGGCCACCGGGGGCCCGGCATCGATGATCGCGTTCGACCACGCCCGCACCCACAACCCGAGCCACCGGCTGAGCACCGCCACCGGCGTCACCAACGCGGGGGGCTTCATCGCCGCACTCCTCGCGATCTTCCTGATCGGGCTGCTCCTCGACGTGCAGGGCGCAGGCACGCCCGAGACTTACTCCCTCGAGGCATTCCGGCTGGCGTTCCTCGCGCCCCTCCCCCTCTGGGCGCTGGGTGTGACCTTCATCCTGATCGAACGCAAGCGCACACGCATCCGCATGGGCCTGGATCCCGAGCGACGCCCGCGCTCGCCCCTAGGATGAGCGCATGGCCTCCGCTCCCCCCTCGGCTCCTTCCCGTCTCGACGAGTCGGACCGGCGGCGGATCGCTCGCCTCCCCCGTGGCGTCACGGCCGGTCTGATCCTCGCCGCGCTGTGGCTGCTCGCCGGAGGTGCCGCGAGGCTCTGGGGCTCCGACATCGTGGTCACCCGACTCCTCAGCTTCTTCGGCGTCGGTCCCGTCCAGGCCAACACCTGGGGCCTCCCGGCGGCATGGACGCCTGTCATGCTCGTGCTCGTGGCGGCGGTGCTGGCATCGGTCACCTGGTTCGTGTCCGACCGCGTCGCTCCATCCGGCCGCGGCATCTGGGCTCTGTGGTTCGCCGCCGTCATCGCGGGGGCCGTGCTCGGGCTCGGGCTGGACGCGATCCGGGCGATCTCGTACCTGCAGGACTTCGGCCTGCGCGGACTCACCGTGGCCGTCGTGGAAAGCGCCCCCGTGACGACGTACTGGGCGGTGATGAGCGGCTGGATCCCGGCCGTCCTCCTCGGCCGTCGTGACGGGCAGGCGGCTCCGCCGGTTCGAGCGCGCACCGCGCTGATCAGTGCGCTCGTCAGCGTCGCGCTGTTCGTCGTCGGCGGCGGGCTCGCCGACGACGCGCGACAGCAGGACATAATCCGTGAGAACGCCGCCCAGCAGGCGACGACGGACGAGACCGGCGCGCTCATCGATCCGACCGCCGTCGGCGATCCCGTCGCCGAGACCGCTCCGGGCGCCGGTGCACCGACCCTCCAGACCGACGCCTGCACCGGCGACCGCGCCACGCTGCTCCTCGGTGCAGCGGACGGAGCCACAGGACACCGGGCCCAGGCGATCCACCTGGTCAACGTGAGCGAGCAGCCGTGCGTGATCGAGGGCTATCCGGACATCGCCTTCGCCGACCAGAACGGACACGCGCTCGACGTCGAGGTGGTTCCGGGATCGTCGTTCCTCGCCACAGACGACGGGAGCGCCACGATCACCGTTCCCCCGCAGGGACAGGCGACCGCGGTGCTCGGCTGGGACGCCAACGCGACCGCGGGGGCGCTCGTGGCACGGCAGCTCTACGCAGCTCGCCTTCCGGGGCTGGAGCGCGGTTCGTGGCCGGTCGAGCTCGACATCGTCGCGGGATCCACCGTCGAGGTCACGGCGTGGAAGCTCGACACGTCCGCCGGGGCAGCCCCGTAGCCGGTACGCTCCCTGTCTTCAGCGCAGCAGGTGCTGGACGGTCTCGAGGACGAGCTCCACGCTGACGCGTTCCGGGACCTCGGCGTCGCCCGCTTCGAACTCCGCCAGCTCGACACCGCGGACGCTCTCGGCCGGGAGCGAGGCGAACAGCGCGGCGATCTGGTGCGGGAGCAGCCCGTCGCCCACGCGGTACGCGGCGGGAATGTACCCGGGCTCGAGCACGTCCCAGTCCACGTGGATCCACACGGGTCGTCCGGCGACCAGCTCCCGGAGTCGCTCCGGGGTGCTCTCCCCCGGGCTGAGCACCGTGACGCCGTGGGCCGCCAGCAGCTCGGCCTCCGCGGGGTCGATGTCGCGCCCGCCCACCACGACCACCTGGCGCGGATCCACCCCCGCACCGTGACCGCTGTCCCAGAGCCCGCAGGCGGCCGCGAGCACCATGCCGCCGAGGTAGCCCGATCCGGTCGTGTCCGGTGTGTTGAAGTCGCCGTGCGCGTCGATCCACAGCACGACCGCATCGGGGTGATGCTCCGCGACGGCCGGGAGGGTGCCGAGGCTCGCGGCGCAGGTGTTCGTCACGAGCAGCGGGGTCGCGCCCGAGGAGATCGCTGTGTCGACGGCGTGACGCAGGCCCGTGAGCGTCGTCGCCGCGGCCGGCAGCGCCTCGCTCCAGTCGTCCTGGCGGGAAGCGTCGGGAGTGCCCACCACCTGCGCGTCAGTGCCGAGGAGCGCGGACAGGGCGTCGGCCACGAGCCGGGCGCCCACCAGGGCCCCGTCGGTGCGGTCGGCCACACGGCCCTGGGACAGGATGAGCGAGAACGGGGAGGACATCCCCCCAGTCTCCCATCCTCGCCCGGCACGGCCGCGACGACTCAGCGGCGGCGGGGCGTCCAGCCGCCCGGCAGCGGTCCGTCGACGCTGGCGCGCGCGCGGTCGCCGGCGGCCGACCACCCCTGGGCCTCTCCCTCGCGGTCGAAGCCGCCGCGAGCGACGCGGAAGCCCACGTCGTCATGGTGCATCCGGGGCGCTCCCCCGCGGCGGACGGACGCACGCACGCTCCACGCCTCGTCGGCGAACCCGCCCCCGCGGAAGACGCGATAGTCGTCGTACCGCGCGGGGTCGAGCAGGTCCCAGCACCACTCCCACACGTTGCCGAGCGTGTCGAACAGCCCGTGGAGGTTGGGCAGCTTCCCGCCGACGTCCTGCGGCGCGGAGACGTGATCAGCCGCTGTCCACGCCGCATCGGCGAGTGGTGCATAGTGCGGGCCCGCGGAGCCGGCACGGCACGCGAACTCCCACTCCGCCTCGGTCGGCAACCGGTACCCGTCCGCCGTCGTGTCCCAGGTCACGTCCTCGCCGTCGAAGCGGTACACGGGGTCGAAGCCCTCCCACTCCGACGCCGCATTGCAGAAGTGCACGGCTCGCAGCCAGCTCACGTCGGCGGCCGGGCGGCGGGGATGTCGCACGGCGACGCCCAGCACCTCGGCCAGTTGCTCCTCCGTCACCGGGAAGACGCCGAGCAGGAACGGCTCCAGGGTTACCTGCCGCGTCGAACGCGTCCGTGCATCGTGCAGTGTGACCTCTCCGGCGGGAAGGCGCGTCAGCTGGATGTCGCTCACGCGGGCGTGCACTCGATCCAGGTCGGGTACTTCGCCGTGCGACCGTCACCCGAGGAGGTGCGGGTGACCCGGCGGCGCACCCAGGGACCCACGAACTCGCGATAGTACGCGAGACCCGACGGGCCGAGACCCGGGCGGTCGAGCGGCGCCCACCAGGCCTCCGGGGGTTCGAAGCCCAGTGCGTGGAGCACCCGCGCAGCCACCCGGTGATGTCCGGCGGCGTTCATGTGCAGGCGGTCCGCCGACCAGTACGGCGGCTTCGAGAGCTCGCGGTCCGGCCAGTTCAGGGCGCGGATCACATCAGGGCGATCCTCGATGCGGCGCAGCACGGCCTCCGACAGCAGGTCGCCCCGGCGTTGCACGAGCGACCCCATGGGCAGCTGGCCGCTCGGGTTCGCTCCGGAGAGCAGGATCATGGTGACGCCCTCCTCGTCGCAGCGCCGGAGCACGCGGCTGAACGCGTCGGCGATGTGCTCGGGATCGGCCCGCGGACGGAGCATGTCGTTGCCGCCCCCGTTGAACGACAGATGGGTGGGGCGCAGCGCCAGCGCGGGCTCGAGCTGCTGCTCCACGATCGGCCAGGCGAGCTTGCCGCGGATCGCGAGGTTGGCGTACTGGATCGGGTGACCGGCGGCGTCGGCCCACCCCTGTGCCGCGATGTCCGCCCATCCGCGCTCGCGCCCGTCGGGCAGCACATCCCCCACGCCCTCCGTGAAGGAGTCGCCTATCGCCACGAATCGCACATCGGTCACGGACCCAGCCTATTGCCGTGCCCGGACAGCGGCGTCAGCGGTCGTCGAGGGCTGCACCGCTTCGATCCACGAGCCCCCACGACGCCCCCGCCGCGAGGAGGAAACAGGCGGCGAAGACGACGAAGAGCACCGGCGCACCACCCGCGAGGAGCAGCACCGGGGCCGCGATCGGTGCCACGACCGAGGCGATGCGGCCGATGCCCGCGGCCCATCCGGCGCCCGTCCCCCGCAGCGAGGTCGGATAGATCTCCGGTGTCACCGCGTACAGTGCCCCCCAGGCGCCGAGGTTGAAGAACGAGAGCGCCATACCGGTCGCGATGATCGCGGCCTCGGTGCTCGCGGTGCCGAAGAGCACGGCGGAGACGGCCGAGCCGAGGAGGAACACCGACAGCGTGACGCGGCGCCCCCACACCTCGATCAGCCACGCGGCCACCGCGTACCCCGGCAGTTGCGCGAGCGTGATGATGAGCGTGAAGCCGAACGACCGCACGAGGTCGAAACCCGCGTCGACGAGGATGCTCGGAATCCAGATGAACGCTCCGTAGTACGCGAAGTTCACGGACAGCCACACCAGCCACAGACAGAGCGTGCGCACGCGGAACTCCCGGTTCCACAGCGTCGCGAGCCTCGCCCCGGCCGTGGCGGCGATCGCCCGCGAGGCCGGCTCCTTGCGGATCGCGGGGGCCGCCGTCATCCCCGCCTCGGCCTCGAAGGCGGACACGATCCGGTCGGCCTCCGCGATCCTGCCGCGCGAGGCGAGCCAGCGCGGCGACTCCGGAAGGCCCCACCGCACGATGAGCGCGTAGACGGCGGGGATCGCACCCACCGCGAACGCCCAGCGCCACCCGGACTCCGACGCCGGGATCACGAGGAAGCCGATCAGCGCGGAGGCGGTCCAGCCCACGGCCCAGAACGCTTCGAGGATAACGATCAGGCGTCCCCTGATGCGTGCCGGGGCGAACTCGCTGACGTACGTCGAGGCCACCGGAAGCTCGGCGCCCAGTCCGAGGCCGACGAAGAAGCGCAGCACCAGCAGGGCCGCCACTCCCCCGACGAGGGCGCTCGCTCCGGTGGCGACGCCGTACACGAGGAGCGTCAGGGCGAACACCTGACGACGGCCGAACCGGTCGGCGAGCAGTCCCCCGAGCGTCGCCCCCACAGCCATGCCGACGAAGCCGATCGATGCGATGAGCCCCGCTTCGCCCTTCGACAGGTCCCACTGCTGCGTGAGCGCCGCGATGATGAACGAGATGAGACCGACGTCCATCGCGTCCAGCGCCCACCCCACCCCGGAGCCGGAGAGCACTCGCAGGTGCCGGCGCGTGAACGGAAGGACATCGAGGCGCTGGGCGAGCGAGGTGCGGCTCGGCAGGGCGGTGTTGGCCATGCCACTCATCGTAGAGGCGGGCGGGCGCGGTGCCCGCCCGCCCGCCGTCGTCAGTCGCGGTCGGCCAGCAAGCGCCGCACGCGCGGAATCACCTCGGTGCCGTACAGCTCGATGCTGCGCATCATCGCCTCGTGCGACAGGGTGCCGGTGGCGTACTTGAGGTCGAAGCGGCCGAGGCCGAGGGTCGTCACCGTGTCGGCGATCTTCGTCGCCACGCGATCGGGCGAACCGGCATAGAGCGCGCCCTCCGGCCCCACGTCGTTCTGGAAGCGCGCACGGCTGTACGGCGGCCATCCACGCTCGCGTCCGATGGTGTTGTTCATCGCCTCGAAGCCCGAGTACGCGGCGTCCCAGGCCTCGGCGTCCGTGTCGGCGATGTGTCCCGGCGAGTGCACCGCGACGGGGTGCGACGTCGTGCCGAACGAGGCGACGGAGCGGTGGTACAGGTCGACGAAGGGCCGGAACCGCGCGGCCGGTCCGCCGATGATCGCGAGCATCAATCCCAGACCATGGCGTGCCACGCGCACGACCGACTCCGGACTGCCGCCGACGCCGACCCACGTCCGCAGACCCTTGTCGGTCTTCGGGAAGACGTCGGCGTTCTCCAGCGATGCCCGCATGGTGCCCGACCAGGTCACCGGCTTCTCCTCCAGGAGGTGCACGAACAGGTCGAGCTTCTCCTCGAACAGCGTGTCGTAGTCGCGCAGGTCGTAGCCGAAGAGCGGGAACGACTCGATGAAGGAGCCGCGACCGAGCACGACCTCGGCGCGACCGTTGGACAGCGCGTCGAGCGTGGCGAACCTCTCGAACACCCGGACGGGATCATCGGAGGACAGCACGGTCACGGCGGTGCCGAGACGGATGCTCTTCGTCCGGCCCGCGATCGCCGCGAGCACCATCTCCGGAGACGACACCGCGAACTCGCGACGGTGGTGCTCCCCCACGCCGAAGAAGTCGACGCCGACCGCATCGGCCAGTTCTGCCTGAGCGACGACGTTGCGGATCGTCTGCGCCGCCGTGAGCAGCTCGCCGTCCTGATCCCGCGTGATGTCCCCGAAGGTGTCCAGCCCGAATTCGATGTCCATGTCATGCCTCTCTATTCAGCTGAATGAACAGCGGACGCCGAAGGGGCATTCCCGTGGTCTCAGCGCGGAAGCAGAGCGCTGCGCAGCGTGTCGAGACCGACGCCGCCCAGGTCGAGTGCGCGCTTATGGAAGTCCTTGAAGGAGAACGCGTCGCCCTCCGCCTGCTCGACCGCATCCCGCACCTGCTCCCAGATGCGCTGACCGACCTTGTAGGACGGTGCCTGCCCCGGCCAACCGAGGTAGCGGTTCACCTCGAACTGAACGAACTGGTCCGACATGTTCACGTTGCGGCGCAGGAAGTCGAGTGCATAATCCGCGTCCCAGACACCTTCGCCGTCGAGGCGGGGCTTGCCGAGGTGCACTCCGATGTCGAGCACCACCCGAGCGGCGCGCATGCGCTGTCCGTCGAGCATGCCGAGGCGGTCGGCGGGGTCGTCCAGATACCCGAGCTGCTCCATCAGGCGCTCGGCGTACAGCGCCCAGCCCTCCGCATGACCGGACGTTCCCGCCAGCAGCCGGCGCCAAGAGTTCAGCTCGGCGCGGTTGTACACGGCCTGGGCGATCTGCAGGTGGTGACCGGGAACACCCTCGTGGTACACCGTCGTGAGCTCACGCCAGGTGTCGAACTCGGTCACGCCCTCGGGAACCGACCACCACATGCGACCGGGGCGGGAGAAGTCGTCCGTGGGAGCGGTGTAGTAGATCCCGCCCTCCTGCGTCGGGGCGATCATGCACTCGAGCGTGCGGATCGCCTCCGGGATGTCGAAGTGCGAGGCGCCGAGCTCCGCGACCGCGCGGTCGCTCGTCTCCTGCATCCACGCCTGCAGTGCCTCCGTGCCCACGAGCTTGCGTGCGGGATCGCCCTCGAGGTGAGCGACAGCCTCCTCGACCGATGCTCCCGGGAGGATCTCGTTCGCGATCGCCGTCTGCTCGGCGACCATCCGCGCGAGTTCCTCGCGGCCCCACTCGTACGTCTCGTCGAGGTCGATCGTCGCCCCGAGGAACCGACGCGAGTTGAGGGCGTAGAGCTCTCGTCCGACCGCATCCTGCTCCCCCGCCTCGGGGGCGAGCTCCTCGGCGAGGAAGCGGCGCAGTTCGCCGTAGGCCACGCGCGCGGCGGCGGAGTTGTCGGCGAGCGTGCGCGCGAGCGACGCGGGCAGCTGCCCCTCGTCCGGGTCGGCGTGCGCGACGAAGGCCGCGAAGAACCCGTCATCGGCGATGTAGCGGTCGATCTGCGTCGCGACCTCTGCGACCTGGCGCCGTGCGGGCGTGACCCCCTCGGCGATCCCCGTGCGCAGCGTCTCGACGTACCCGCGCAGGGCACCAGGGACCGCCGCGAGACGGGTCGAGATGACCTCCCAGTCGTCGACCGTCGACGTCGGCATCAGGTCGAACACGGCGCGGACGTCCTGCGCCGCGGAGGCGATCACGTTGAGGTCGCGCAGATGCCACTTCGCGTCGTGCAGTTCGAGGTCCAGGCGCAGCTCGGCGCTCAGGTCGGTCTTCGTGACTTCGTCGATCGCGTCGACGGGCTCGAGCGCGGACAGCTTGTCGAGCGTCGCCCTGGTCGCCGCGGCGACCTCTTCGTGGCCTTCCGGGCTCAGGTCGCCGAATCGATCGTTGACCTCCGAGCGACCGATGTAGGTGCCCAGGGTCGGGGCGAGCACGGCGATGGTGTCGACCCAGTCATCGGCGACCTTGTCGATGGCGGAGGGGGTGCGGGGTGCGGAAGTCATGGTTTCCAGCCTAATCCCCGACCCCTCGCCAGTGAGGTCAGTGCGCGGCCTCGTTCCAGTCGCGACCGCGACCGACCTGCACGTCGAGAGGGACGGAGAGCTGCGCGGCATCGCCCATGCGGGTGCGGACGATCTGCTCGACCCGATCCCACTCCCCCGACGCGACCTCCACCACGAGCTCGTCGTGGATCTGGAGGAGCACCCGGGACGAGAGCTCCGCGGCCTGCAGGTCGTCGTGGATGTGGAACAGCGCGATCTTCATGATGTCCGCCGCACTGCCCTGGATCGGGGCGTTGAGCGCGGCACGCTCGGCGTTCTCGCGCAGCACCCGGTTCGGGCTCGCGAGGTCGGGGAACGGGCGGCGCCGACCGAAGATCGTCTCGGTGTAGCCGTCTTCCTTCGCCTTCATGACCGACGCGCGCAGGTAGTCGCGCACCGCGCCGAAGCGGGCGAAGTACTCGATCATGAGCTGCTTGGCCTCGGCCTGCTCGATGCGCAGCTGCTTCGACAGACCGAACGCCGACAGCCCGTAGACCAGACCGTACGACATGGCCTTGACCTTGGTGCGCATCGCCGGGGTGACATCGCCCGGCTCGACGCCGAACACCCGCGCACCCACGAACCGGTGCAGGTCTTCGCCGCTGTTGAACGCCTCGATGAGCCCCTCGTCGCCCGACAGGTGCGCCATGATGCGCATCTCGATCTGCGAGTAGTCCGCGGTCAGCAGCGTCTCGTACCCCTCGCCCACCTCGAACGCACTGCGGATCCGACGTGACTCCTCGGTGCGCACCGGGATGTTCTGCAGATTGGGGTCGGTGCTCGACAGCCGGCCGGTCTGGCTCCCCGTCTGCACGTACGTGGTGTGCACCCGATGGTCCGGTCCGATCGCCCCGTCCAGCGACTCGATGATCTGCCGCAGCTTGGTCGCCTCGCGGTGCTGCAGCAGCAGGCTCAGGAACGGGTGCGGGTGGGACTCCTGCAGATCGGCCAGCACCGCGGCGTCGGTCGAATAGCCCGTCTTGGTCTTGCGCGTCTTCGGCAGTTGCAGGTCTTCGAACAGCACCTCCTGCAGCTGCTTGGGCGAGCCGAGGTTGAACTCGCGCCCGACCACCGAGAACGCCTCCTGCGCGAGCACATCCGCTCGTGCCGCCAGCTCGCTCGAGAACGTGGACAGCACCTCGTGTGAGACGGCGACCCCCGCGAGCTCCATGTCGGCGAGGGTGAGCAGGGTCGGCAGCTCGATGTCGGTGAGCACGGCGGCGACCGGCTCCGGCAGGTCGCCGCGCAGCGCCTCGGCCACGCGCAGGACGAACCAGGCCTCCTGCGACGGTGTCGCCCCTTCGGTCTCGGGAACCAGCTGCGAGGGGTCGGCCTCGGGCAGCTTCTCTCCGAGGTAACGCTGCACCAGGTCGGACAGCGTCTTGTCGGGGAAGCTCGGGCGCAGGAGCCAGCCCGCGAGACTCGTGTCGTACGCCAGTCCGCCGAGCCGGATGCCGTGGCGCCGCAGCGCCTTCACCTGCGGCTTCGCGTCGTGCAGCACCTTCGGGGCAGAGGACTCGAGCCAGTCGCGAAGAGCCGCGGCCGCGTCGTCGGACCAGTCGAGCTCGCGCAGCTCCGTCTCGGTGGCGGCCCCCAGGCGCACGGGAGCCCCCGCCGCGATCGTCACGCGCAGTGCCACATCGCTCTCCTGCGCGGCAGCCCACGAGGCGAGCTCGGCGCCGCTCACCTGCGCGGGAACGGGCATCTCGACCACGGCCGCCGGGTCGTCGGCCACCTCGCCCGCGCCCACCGCCTCGAACACCCGCGGCAGCAGGGTGCGGAACTCCAGGCGGGCGAAGATGTCGCGCACGGCCTGGGCGTCGATGGGCGTGACCGCGAGGTCTCCCGGGGCCACCGGCAGCTCGACGTCGGTCAGGAGGCGGTTCAGCTTGCGGTTGCGACGCACGTCGTCGATGTGGTCGCGCAGGTTGCCGCCCACGACGCCCTTGATCTCGTCGGCGCGATCGAGCAGCTCGTCGAGAGAGCCGAACTGGGTGAGCCACTTGACCGCAGTCTTCTCCCCCACCTTCGGGACGCCGGGCAGGTTGTCACTGGTCTCGCCCACGAGCGCCGCGATGTCGGGGTACTGTTCCGGGCGGACGCCGTAGCGCTCCTGCACGGTCGTGGGGTCGTAGCGCTTGAGCTGGGACACGCCCTGCACGGACGGGTACAGCAGGGTGATGTCGTCGGTGACCAGCTGGATGGTGTCGCGGTCGCCCGACACCACGAGCACGTCGTAGCCCTGCGCGGCGCCCTGGGTCGACAGCGTGGCGAGGATGTCGTCGGCCTCGATGCCCTCCTGCGTCAGGACCGGGATGGACATGGCCGCGAGGCAGTCCTGCAGCAGCGGGATCTGGCCCTTGAACTCGGAGGGGGTCTCGGAGCGGGTGGCCTTGTACTCGGGGTACTCGTCGGTGCGGAACGAGTGCCGTGACGTGTCGAAGGCGATGGCGAGATGCGTCGGCTGCTCGGCCTTGATGAGGTTCACCAGCATCGACAGGAAGCCGTAGATGGCGTTCGTGTGCTGGTTGTCCTTGGTCGTGAAGTTGTCGACCGGGAGGGCGAAGAAAGCGCGGTAGGCGAGCGAATGGCCGTCGACGACCATGAGGGTAGGCTTTGCGGAGTCCGTCACCCTGTCAGCCTAACGAGGAGCACGGACACCCGCAGAGGAGGATGCATGGGCGAGGTCGCGACCAGCGAAGGGCTCGAGTGGGCAGCCGCCCGCGGCATGGGCGCACTGGCCGAGAAGATGGGCATGGAGTTCGTGGAGTTCGGCATCGACCGGTGCGTCGCGACCATGCCGGTCGCCGGCAACACCCAGCCCGTCGGCCTGATGCACGGCGGCGCGTATGTCGTGCTCGGCGAGTCCCTCGGCTCGATGGCGGCGAACCTCCACGCCGGAGAGGGGCGCCTCGCGGTCGGCGTCGACATCAACGCGACCCACACCCGCTCCGCGACCTCCGGGACCGTCACGGGGGTGTGCACGCCGGTGCACCTCGGGCGCAGCATCACGGTGCACGAGATCGTCGTCACGGATGATCAGGGCCGACGCTGCTCGACGATCCGCATCACCAACATGATCAAGGACGTTCCCGCGGGGCGCTGAGAGGCTCCTCCAGCAGAAGCTGGAACAGCAGGTGATCCTGCCACTCCCCCGCGATGCGCAGGTACTTCGGCGCGAGGCCGATGCGCTCGAAACCGCATCCCGCCAGCACGCGCTGCGAAGCCAGGTTGTGGAGCAGCGTGGCAGCCTGCAGCCGATGCAGGTGGAGCTCCGTCCTCGCGTGCTCCGCGACGAGGGTCACCGCACGCCCGGCCAGCCCGCGCCGCAGCCGTGAGGCGTCGATCCAGTAGCCGAGGTCCGCGCTCCAGAACGCGCCGCGGACGATCGAGTTCAGGTTGACGCGGCCGCGGATCGAACCATCATCCCCGACCACGACGAACCGCAGGCTCCGTCCCGCCTCGGCTTCCGCCAGGCACTGCGCGACGTGCCGCTCCTGCCACTCGTCGGTGAAGAAGGCGGCGTCGCGCTCGGGCTCCCACGGAGCCAGGTGTGCACGATTCGCGCGGTAGGCCGCGGCGATGCCGGGGCCGTCGCCCGCACGCACGGGCCGCAGCAGGTGCTCGGCGTCGAGGCGGAGCACCGGACCGGCTACTTCTTCGGGGCGAGCTGCTCGATGATGGCCTTCGCGACGTCCTGCATCGTGAGGCGGCGATCCATCGAGGCCTTCTGGATCCAGCGGAACGCCTCGGGCTCGCTCAGGCCCATCTTCTCGTTCAGCAGTCCCTTGGCGCGGTCGACCAGCTTGCGGGTCTCGAAGCGCTCGACCATGTCGGCGACCTCGGCCTCGAGCGTGATGATCTGCTCGTGACGCGCGAGCGCGATCTCGATGGCCGGCAGCAGGTCGTTCGGGGTGAACGGCTTGACGACGTACGCCAGGGCGCCCGCCTCGCTCGCCCGCTCCACAAGCTCCTTCTGGCTGAAGGCCGTCAGCAGCACGACCGGGGCGATGTTGCCCTTGTGCAGCTTCTCGGCCGCGCTGATGCCGTCGAGCTGGGGCATCTTGACGTCCATGATGACCAGGTCGGGGCGCAACTCGGTCGCGAGGGCGACGGCCGTCTCCCCGTCACCGGCTTCGCCGACGACATCGAAGCCGTTGTCGCGAAGGATCTCGACGATGTCGAGACGGATCAGCGACTCGTCTTCGGCGACGACGACGCGTCGGGGTGCGGATGCCGTGGGCTGCTCAGCCTGTTCTTGCTCGGTCACGGACTCCATCCTACTGGAGAGGGCGCGGCGCTCGGCCGAAGCTCTCATCGGCGCCGGGTGATCGGCTGGCCCTGCGCTACAGTCGAAGACGCGACACACGGGCCGGCGTGGCGGAATGGCAGACGCGGAGCACTCAAAATGCTTTGTCCGAAAGGGCGTGTGGGTTCGAGTCCCACCGCCGGCACACGGTGCGCTATACATGCTCTATGCACAGCGGGGACGCACCGGCAGCTCATGCCCGGAGGTCGCATCGCACCGCGCGGGCCACTCTCGTCGTCCTGGCGGTCGCGCTCGTCATCCTGCTCCTGATCGCCGCAGAGGTGTTCAGGCGCACGAGCGCGGAGGAGGCGGAGCGCGGGAGCGATCCGGCCTTCGTCACCGCCCCGACCCCGCTGCCCTCCGGAGCCCCGGGCTCGCTCATCCGCTCCGAGGAGATCGACAGTGCTCCCGTCGGCACGAGAGCGTGGCGCGTGCTGTACCACTCCCGCGACCTGGCCGGTTCGGACATCGCCGTGTCCGGCCTGGTCGTCGTGCCCGAGGGGCCGGCGCCGGAGAACGGACGCACGGTCGTCTCCTGGGCGCACCCGACCACGGGAGCGGCGACGGCGTGCGCCCCGTCGCTCGCGCTCGATCCGTTCGAGCTCATCGCCGGGATGCACGAGCTGCTCGCCGAGGGATACGCCGTCGTGGCCACCGACTATCCGGGACTCGGGGTGGAGGGCGAGTCGTCCTATCTGCTGGGCGTCCCGGAGGCGAACAGCGTGCTGGACATCGTGCGTGCGGCCGGCCGCCTCGACGGGGCGGGGACGAGCGCTCGCGTCGTGCTGTGGGGGCACTCCCAGGGCGGTCAGGCGGCGCTCTTCGCCGCCGAGCGAGCCGAGACGTACGCGCCCGAGCTCTCGGTGCGCGGGGTGGCGGTGGCGGCGCCGGCGGCCGATCTCAACGCCCTGATGACCGACGACATCGTCGACGTCTCCGGGATCACCATCGCCTCGTTCGCCATCGCCGCCTACCGGGATGCCTACGCCGAACGGTTCGGCGAGGAGGCCATCCTGTCGATCCTGACCCCGGAGGGCGCGGCTGCGACTCCCGACATGGCCGCGCTCTGCCTGCTGACCCACACCGAGGAGATCCACGCGATCGCCGAGCCCCTGGTCGGCTCCTACGTCACCGCCGATCCCGCCACGACCGAGCCCTGGCGGACGATGCTCGCCGAGAACAGCGCGGGCGACCAGCCCATCACGGTCCCCGTGCTCGTCGGCCAGGGCGAGGCGGACGAGCTCGTGCGTCCCGCCGCGACCGACGGGTACGTCGCCCGCCTCTGCGCGGCGGGGACGGATGTCGCCTACCACCGGTTCCCGGCGGTCGACCACGGCTATGCGGCGTACGCGACCCTGCCCGAGCTCCTCCTGTGGCTCCCGACGCTGGACTCGCCACGGGAGCCCCGCGATACCTGCGGGTGAGCGCTCAGGATTCCGCGAGGGCCGCGAGTTCGGCGAGCACCCGGGGGTGGGCGAGGATGCGGAAATGGCCGCCGGTGTCGAGCACGACGTTCTTCGCCCCCGGCAACGCGCTGCCCTCGGGGATGTGCGGGTCGAACTCCGCATAGACCGACACGATCCGGGCGTTGACCTCGACCTCGCGCGCGAGCGCCAGGATGGACGGGTCGTCCGGGGAGAAGGCGCGCAGCACCCGCCCCGGCATGCGCCGGGCGTACCGGGAGCCTCCGAACGGCGTCGCGACCGCCAGCATCGCCCGGATGCGGTGCCCCTCCGGTCCGGTCATGGCGAGCTTGCCCGCCAGACCTCCCTTGCTGTGCGCGACGAGGATCACCCCGGTGAGGTCGCGCGCACGCAGATGCTCCGCGATCTGCTCCGCCTCGTCCGCGACCGGGAACCGGTTGCGCCGCAGCGCATCCACCACGTGGACCGGATGACCCCGCTGGTGCAGCGCGACGATGAGCGGCTCCAGGAACCGCCACGTCTCGTACACCCCGGCGAGCACCACGATCGGCACGCCATCGCCGTCGGTGAACGCCCTCGCGTCGTCTCGTCCGAAGAAGGAGCGCACCTGCCAGAACCCCGCATACGCGTAGTCGGCGGCCCACCAGCCCAGCCGCCTCACGACGTCGATGGCGCGCTCCGCTTCTCGTCCATGCTCCTCGACGTGGCAGGGTGCGGCCACGCACCGGCCGTGTGCGCCAGGATCGCCGACGCGACGGCGCGGGGCGCGGACTGCTGGGCCACGTGGTGGTGACCGGGGATCTCGACGAGACGCGAGACGCGGGCGCTGTCCCGCAGCCGGCGGCACCACGCGCGACCCGCGATCGGATCCGCTCCCCCGCGGATCACCAGCAGCGGCACGGTCAGCTCCGCCACCCGCTCCTGAAGCCGATAGCCGATCATGTGGCGCGCCTGCCGCAGATACCAACGCACGCCGCAGCGGAGGTAGTCGGTGAAGACGATCGTGTTGATCGCGGGCGTCTCCCCCACGGTGTCGATCGCGAGGGCACGCGCCTGTGCCGGAATCGTGCGCCACCGCTCGTCCACGACCGGGCCGATCGCGACCACGGCGCGCACGTACTCCGGGCGGTGCAGAGCAGCCTCCACGGTCCATTGCGCGCCCATCGAGTGTCCGACGAGCACCACGCGGTCATCGCCGAGCGTTCCGATCACCTCGGCCAGTGCACTGCCCATCCGCTCCACCCCGACGTCGACGGAGGGCTTGGGCAGTCCGCCGAAGCCCGGAAGATCCACCGACACCACACGGGTGTGCTCCGCGAGCGCCTCGTGCAGGCGGGACAGGTAGCGGTGCGACATGCCGATGCCGTGCACCAGCACCATCGTGGGGACGACGGATCCCGCCGGTCGCGGAGTCTCCCGAAGGCGGAACATCAACCCCGACGTGAGCACGAGGCGCGTACGAACGACCATGCGCCCACGCTATCCGCCCCGCCCGCGCGGTCGCAGAGGGTTGACGCGGGCCCGGGACATACGGAAGGGGCGGGGCCGTAGCCCCGCCCCTTCCGGACACCTCGTGCGTCAGACGCCGGCCTTGTAGATCGGCGCAGCACCACGCATCGCGTCGCCCACCTTGTGCACGCGGAGGTCGTTCGTCGAGCCCACGATCCCGGGAGGGGAACCGGAGATCACGACGACCTTGTCGCCCTCGACCGCCAGGCCGTTCTCGAGCAGGTACTCGTCGACCTGGTGGTACATCAGATCGGTGTGCTGGACCATGTCGACCAGCGTGGAGCGCAGGCCCCACGTGAGCGCCATCCGACGACGGATCGCCGGCTCCGGGGTGAACGCCAGCATCGGGATGCGCGAGCGCAGACGCGACAGGCGGCGGGCGGAGTCGCCCGACTGGGTGAAGACGCAGAGGAACTTCGCGTCGACGAACTCCGCGACCTCGAGGGCGGCCAGCGTGATGGCACCACCCTGCGTGCGGGGCTTGGTCGTCAGCGGGAGGATACGCTCCAGGCCGTGCTCCTCGGTGGACTCGATGATGCGGGCCATGGTCTCCACCACGACGACCGGGTAGTCGCCCACGCTGGTCTCGCCCGAGAGCATCACCGCGTCGGCGCCGTCGAGCACCGCGTTCGCGACGTCGGAGGTCTCCGCGCGCGTGGGCACCGGGCTGTTGATCATCGACTCGAGCATCTGCGTCGCCACGATCACCGGCTTCGCGTTGCGCCGGGCGAGCTCCACCGCGCGCTTCTGCACGATCGGCACGGCCTCCAGAGGCAGCTCGACACCCAGGTCGCCACGGGCGACCATGATGCCGTCGAACGCGTCGACGATCTCCTCCAGCGCATCGACCGCCTGCGGCTTCTCGATCTTGGCGATCACGGGGACGCGCACGCCCTCCTCCGCCATGATCTCGTGCACGCGCGACACGTCTTCCGCGTTGCGCACGAAGGACAGGGCGATGAGGTCGGCACCCGTGCGCAGACCCCAGCGCAGGTCGTCTTCGTCCTTCTCGCTCAGAGCGGGGACGTTCACGGCGACACCGGGCAGGTTGATGCCCTTGTTGTTCGACACGGCGCCGGCGACGACCACGCGCGTGGTGACGGTGACGCCGTCGGTCTCGACCACCTCGACGCGGACCTTGCCGTCGTCGATCAGCAGGAAGTCACCGGGCTTCACGTCCTGGGGCAGCCCCTTGAACGTGGTGCCGCAGATTTCCTTGTTGCCGATGATGTCTTCGGTGGTGATCTTGAAGATGTCGCCCTTGGCGAGCTCGTACGGCCCGTCCTCGAAACGGCCGAGACGGATCTTCGGTCCCTGCAGGTCGACGAGGATCGCCACGGCACGGCCGGAGTCCTCCGCCGCGCGACGCACGTTCGCGTAGTTGTTCTCGTGCACGGAGTAGTCGCCGTGGCTGAGGTTCAGACGTGCCACGTCCACACCCGCATCGATCAGTGCACGCACCGTCTCATACGTCGAGGTGGCCGGACCCAAAGTGGCGACGATTTTCGCGCGTCTCAAAGAACTCTCCAGGGTAGAAGTGGGGGATGAACGTTCGGGCGACGGTGCCTGCCCCAGCCTACGCGGGCTGGAGACCGATCGCGACATCGCTCGGACGCACCGGCTCGGGCAGCACCGTGGTGCCCATGAGGTAGCGATCGACGTTCGCCGCCGCCGCACGACCCTCCGCGATGGCCCACACGATGAGCGACTGCCCGCGTCCGGCATCACCGGCCACGAACACGCCGGGCACCGACGACTCGTACGACGCGTCGCGGTGGAAGGAGCCGCGGTCGGTCACCTGCGGACGGGTGTCCTCCGTGTAGCCGTCCTGCTCCGGACCCGTGAAGCCCATCGCGATGAGCACGAGATCGGCGGGGATCTCCCGCTCGGTGCCGCTCTTGGGAACCCGGCGTCCGTCGATGTACTCGGTCTCGGCCACCCGAAGCGCGCGCACCTCGCCGACCTCGTTCGACAGGAACTCCACCGTGGAGGCGAGGAACACGCGCTCCCCGCCCTCCTCGTGCGCGGACGACACCTCGAACACGGTCGGCATCATCGGCCACGGCTGGTGGTCGGGGCGCGTGTCGCCCGGCTGCTTGCCGATCGCCAGGTTCGTCACGCTCAGCGCTCCCTGACGGTGCGCCGTGCCGATGCAGTCCGCACCGGTGTCGCCACCGCCGATCACGATGACGTGCTTGCCCTCGGCCGTGATCTGCCCTGGGACCGCGTCGCCGGCGACCGCGTGGTTGGACTCCACGAGGTACTCCATCGCGAAGTGCACGCCGTCGAGGTCGCGCCCGGGGATGGGCAGGTCGCGGGGAACCGTGGCTCCGGTCGCGATCACGACCGCGTCGTACCGCGCGCGGAGGTCGGCCCAGGAGATGTCCTTGCCGATCTCGACACCCGCACGGAACCGGGTCCCCTCCTCCTGCATCTGGCGCAGACGCGTCTCGAGCTGCGTCTTCTCCATCTTGAAGTCGGGGATGCCGTAGCGCAGCAGCCCGCCGATGCGATCGTCGCGCTCGAACACCGCGACCGTGTGCCCCGCGCGCGTCAGCTGCTGGGCGGCGGCGAGGCCCGCGGGCCCCGAGCCGACGACGGCCACCGTCTTGCCGGTGAGGCGCTGCGGCGGCTCGGGCTCGACCCAGCCCTTCGCGAAGGCCTCGTCGATGATGGAGACCTCGATCTGCTTGATCGTGACCGCCGGCTGGTTGATGCCCAGCACGCACGAGCTCTCGCAGGGCGCCGGGCACAGGCGACCGGTGAACTCCGGGAAGTTGTTCGTGGCGTGCAGACGCTCGATCGCGGCCCGGCCCTCACCGCGCCACGTGAGGTCGTTCCACTCGGGGATGAGGTTGCCGAGCGGGCAGCCCGAGTGGCAGAACGGCACACCGCAGTCCATGCAGCGACCGGCCTGACGGCGCAGGACGGCCTTGTCGCCCGGCTCGTAGACCTCTTTCCAGTCCATGATGCGCACCGGCACCGGACGGCGAGCGGGAAGTTCCCGCTCGGTCACCTTCAGAAAGCCTTTGGGGTCAGCCACCGGTCACCTCCAGGATGCGGTTCCACACGATGTCGCCGTCGGGGTCGATCCCCTCGGCCAGAGCCTCCTCGCGCATGCTCCGCACGGCGGCGAAGTCACGGGGAAGCACCTTCACGAACTCCGCCGCGCGCGCGTCGAAGTCGTCCAGCAGCTCGGTCGCGCGCGGGGACGCCGTACGTTCGACGTGCTCGACGAGCAGTCCGCGCAGCACCTCCAGGTCGGCGCGGTCCAGCGGCTCCAGCCGCAGCTCTCCGCTGCCGAGCGACTGCGCGTTCACCTTCGCGGTGTCGAGGGCGTGCACATAGGCCACTCCCCCGGACATGCCGGCGCCGAAGTTGCGCCCGGTCGGCCCGAGGATCACCGCGAGCCCGCCGGTCATGTACTCCAGGGCGTGGTCGCCCACGCCTTCGACGACCGCGGTCGCCCCGGAGTTGCGCACCAGGAACCGCTCGCCGACGACACCGGAGATGCACATCGTGCCCGAGGTCGCGCCGTAGCCGATCACGTTGCCCGCGATCACGTTCTCGTGCGGTGCGATCGACGCCCCGCGCGGCGGACGGATCGTGATGTCTCCGCCCGAGAGGCCCTTGCCGACGTAGTCGTTCGCGTCGCCCTCGAGGCGGAGGATGATGCCCGGCGGGAGGAACGCGCCGAGCGACTGCCCCGCGGTCCCTGTGAGGGTGACGTCGATCGTCTCCTTCGGCAGCCCGGTGGCACCGTGCCGCGACGTCACCTGATGGCCGAGCATCGTGCCCACCGCGCGCTCCGTGTTGGCGATCGGCAGCTCCACCACGACGGGCTCGCCGTTGAGCAGCGCCCCCTTCGCGATGTCGATGAGCTGCACGTCGAAGTGCTTGTCGAGCTCGTGGTCCTGCGCGCGACCGCTGCGGCGCGGCTCGCCGGCCGGGAACGCCGGGCCCTCCAGCACGGGGCTCAGGTCGAGACCCTCGGCCTTCCAGTGCTCGACGGCCGCATTCGTCTCCAGGAGCTCGGTGCGTCCGACGATCTCGTCGATCGAGCGGTAGCCCAGCTCGGCGAGGAGCTCGCGCACCTCTTCCGCGATGAACTCCATGAAGTTGACGACGAACTCGGGCTTGCCCGTGAACCGATCGCGCAGCACCGGGTTCTGCGTGGCGACGCCGACCGGGCAGGTGTCCAGGTGGCAGACGCGCATCATGATGCAGCCGCTCACCACGAGCGGAGCCGTCGCGAAGCCGAACTCCTCCGCGCCGAGCAGCGCGCCGATCACGACGTCGCGCCCGGTCTTGAGCTGGCCATCGACCTGCACCACCACGCGGTCGCGCATGCCGTTGAGCATCAGCGTCTGCTGCGTCTCGGCGAGCCCCAGCTCCCAGGGGGTACCCGCGTGCTTGAGGGAGTTCAGCGGGCTCGCACCCGTGCCGCCGTCGTGGCCGGACACCAGGATGACGTCGCTCAGCGCCTTCGCCACACCCGCCGACACCGCACCGATGCCGGACTGGCTCACCAGCTTCGTGTGGATGCGCGCCTCGGGGTTCGCGCGCTTCAGGTCGAAGATGAGCTGCTTGAGGTCTTCGATCGAGTAGATGTCGTGGTGCGGCGGCGGCGAGATGAGCCCGACGCCGGCGGTGGCGTGACGCGTGCGCGCGACCCACGGGTACACCTTCGTGGGCGGCAGCTGACCGCCCTCGCCGGGCTTCGCGCCCTGGGCGAGCTTGATCTGGATGTCGTCCGCCTCGGTGAGGTACAGGCTCGTGACGCCGAAGCGGCCGGAGGCCACCTGCTTGATCGCACTGCGCCGCTCGGGGTCGACCAGGCGGTCGGGGTCCTCGCCGCCCTCACCGGTGTTCGACTTGCCGCCGATCCGGTTCATCGCGATCGCCAGGGTCTCGTGCGCCTCCTTGGAGATGGAGCCGTAGCTCATCGCCCCGGTCGAGAAGCGCTTCACGATCGCGGACACCGGCTCGACCTCGTCGAGCGGGACCGGCTTGCGGGTGCCGGTGCGCAGCGTGAAGAGTCCGCGGAGGGTCTTGAGCTCGGCCGCCTGCTCGTCCACGAGCTTCGTGTACTCACGGAAGATGTCGTACCGCCGCGTCCGGGTGGAGTGCTGCAGCTTGAACACCGTCTCCGGGTTGAACAGGTGCGGGGAGCCGTCGCGGCGCCACTGGTACTCGCCGCCCGTCCACAGGCGCTCGTGCGCGCGGGCTGCGGCATCCTCGGGGTACGCGTAGTCGTGCCGCGCCTGGTTCTCGGCGAAGATCTCCTCGATCCCGATGCCGCCCAGCTTCGACTCCGTGCGGGTGAAGTAGGCGTCGATGAACTCCTGGCTGAGACCGACAGCCTCGAACACCTGGGCGCCGGCATACGACGACACGGTGGAGATGCCCATCTTCGACATGATCTTCAGCACGCCCTTGCCGAGCGCGTAGATCAGGTTCTTGACCGCCTTCTCGGGCGTGATGCCGGTGATGTAGCCGGTGCGGACGAGGTGCTCGACCGTCTCCATCGCCAGGTACGGGTTGATCGCCGACGCGCCGTAGCCGATCAGCGTCGCGACGTGGTGCACCTCTCGCACGTCTCCGGCCTCGACGATCAGGCCCACCTTCATGCGGTTCTCGCGCCGGATGAGGTGGTGGTGGATCGCCGACACCATGAGCAGCGACGGGATGGGCGTGAGGTCCTTGTTGGAGTCGCGGTCGGACAGGATGAGGAACTCCGCGCCGTCCGCGATGGCCTGGTCGACCTCGGCGCACATCTCCGTCAGGCGCTCGGCGAGCGAGTGCGGGCCGGAGTCGAAGTGGTACAGGCCCCGGATCGTCGCGCTCGACCGGCCGGGCAGCGCCTTGTCGATGTGGCGGATCTTCGCCAGTTCGTCGTTGTCGATCACGGGGAAGTCGAGCGACACCGTGCGGGTGTGTTCCGGACCCCAGCTGAGCAGGTTCGCCTCGGGACCGAGGCCGAGCTTGAGGCTCGTGACGACCTCTTCCCTGATCGAGTCCAGCGGCGGGTTCGTGACCTGGGCGAACTGCTGCGTGAAGTAGTCGAACAGCAGTCGCGGTCGCTTGCTGAGCACCGCGATCGGGGTGTCCGAGCCCATGGCACCGAGCGGCTCGACGCCGGTCTGGCCCATGGGGGTCAGCAGGATGCGCACTTCTTCCTCGGTGTACCCGAAGGTGCGCTGGCGGCGGGTGATCGACGCCGGCGGATGCACGATGTGCTCGCGCTCGGGCAGGTCGGCCAGGCGCACGGCCCCCGCGTCGAGCCACTCCTGCCACGGGTGCAGCGTGGCCAGCTCCTGCTTGATCTCGCGATCTTCGACGATACGGCGCTGGGCCGTGTCGACGAGGAACATCTTGCCGGGCTGCAGACGCCCGCGGCGCTTGATGCGCTCGGGCTCGAAGTGCAGCACGCCCGTCTCCGAGCCGATCACGACCAGTCCGTCGGTGGTCTCGGTCCAGCGCCCCGGGCGCAGTCCATTGCGGTCGAGCGTCGCGCCGACCAGCGTGCCGTCGGTGAAGATGAGCGCGGCCGGGCCGTCCCACGGCTCCATCTGGTTGGAGTGGTACTCGTAGAACGCGCGCAGCTCCGGCGTGATGTCGGCCTGCTTCTCGTACGCCTCCGGCACCATCATCATAATCGCGTGCGGCAGGCTGCGACCGGTCAGGGTGAGCAGCTCGAGCACCTCGTCGAACGAGGCCGAGTCGCTCGCGCCGTCGGTGCAGATGGGCAGCAGCGGTGAGATGTCGCCGAGCAGCTCGGACTCGAGCTGCGACTGGCGGGCGCGCATCCAGTTGCGGTTGCCGCCGACCGTGTTGATCTCGCCGTTGTGCGCCAGCATGCGCAGCGGCTGCGCGAGCGGCCACGACGGGAACGTGTTGGTGGAGTAGCGGGAGTGCACGACCGCGAGCTCGGACGCGAACCGCTCATCCTGCAGGTCGGGGTAGAACGGCTCCAGCTGCAGCGTGGTGACCATGCCCTTGTAGCCGAGGGTGCGGCTGGACAGCGACACGAAGTAGGCGCCGAGCTCGTGGCCGGCCCGCTTGCGCAGGCGGTAGGCGACGCGGTCGAGGGCGATACCGGTGAGCGGCGCGTCGGCGTGCGTGGCCCCGCCGGCGCTCACGAAGAGCTGCTCGAACGCGGGGCGGGCCTCGTCGGCGAGCTTGCCGAGGTTCTCGTTCGCGGTGGGGACCTCACGCCACCCGAGGACGCGGAGGCCCTCGGCGCGCGCGATCTTCTCGATGCCGGCCTTCTGCTGGCGGCGCTCGCTCGAGTCGCGAGGCAGGAACGCGAGTCCTGCGGCGTACTCCCCCACGGGCGGCAGTTCGAAGCCGGTGACCGCGCGGAGGAAGGCGTCTGGCATCTGCGTGAGGATGCCGGCCCCGTCTCCCGTGCCCGCGTCGGACCCGATGGCCCCGCGGTGCTCCAGGTTGCGCAGGGCCTCGAGGGCCAGCGCGATGATGTCGTGCCCGGCTTCGCCGCGCAGCGTTGCGACCATGGCCAGGCCGCAGGCGTCCTTCTCGAACGCCGGGTTGTACATGCCCTGCTTCGGGGGGTATGCGCCGGAGGCGCCGTAAGGGGGCTGGAAGTACACCAGTTACCGTCCTCAGATCTTCAGTGAAACCCGGGGACGTCGTCGGCCCGCTCGTTCAGTGCAATGGTTCTCCCGCCGCGGGACGCGGCGTTATCGGGAGCCGTCCTCGCTCGTGGGAGCAGTGCTTGTGGCGGTGGCTCCTGCGGTGACCTCGTCGGTCGGAGGCTCGCTCACGTCCACGAAATCAGAGGGATTGTCTTGCGATTGTACATCAGCGTCCAGGTCCTTCCGGCCGCGGCCGGGCTGATACGGCGAAGGCTCCAGACCCGGGTGACGGCGCGTCTGCACCACGAGGATGACGAGGCCGACGACGACGCCGATGATCGCCGCCCAGACGTTGCTGCGCAGACCCAGGATGATCTCGCTCGGGTCGATGCGGATCGACTCCCACACGATGCGACCAGCGCTGTACCAGATGAGGTAGATCGCGAACAGCCGGCCCCACTGGAAGAAGAGCTTGCGGCTCAGCCACAGCAGCACGATCACGCCGAGCCCGTTCCACAGCACCTCGTACAGGAACGTCGGGTGGAACAGCGTGCCCTCGGGGAGCCCGGGAGGGAAGGCCGAGTTGGTGGACTCGATCTCGAGGCCCCACGGCAGGTCGGTCGGCAGGCCGAAGAGCTCGTGGTTGAACCAGTTGCCGAACCGGCCCATGGCCTGCGCGAGCAGCAGCCCGGGAGCGAGTGCGTCGGCGAACGTCCAGAAGCGGATACCGGTCCAGCGGCAGCCGAGGTACGCGCCGATGGCGCCGCCGATCAGCGCGCCGAAGATGGCGATGCCGCCCTCCCAGATCGCCCACACCGAGCCGGGCTCGAAGGGGTTCCAGGTGTTCTTGCCCTCGCCGAAGTAGAAGTTCGGGTGGGTCAGCACGTGGAAGATGCGGGCGCCGATGATGGCCAGCGGCACCGCGAGGATCGAGATGTCGATCACGACCCACGGCTCCGCACCGCGCTTCGTGAGGCGGTGGTTGGTCAGCAGCACCGCGACGATGATGCCGGCGATGATGCAGAGCGCGTAGAAGTGGATCCGCACCGGGCCCAGGTCGAAGTACGCGACGGGAGGACTCGGGATGCTGGCGAGCACGCCGGTGAAGCTGCTGGGGAGCGCGAGGGACATGAGTGCGATTCTAGTTCTCGGGGACGGAGCGCACCGACGACGTGCCGGTGGCGAGGGTTCGGGCGACGGCCGCGAGGGCGGGGACGCCGCCGTCGCGCAGGGCGCGCACGAGCGCGGTGCCGACGATGGCGCCGTCGGCGTACTCGGAGACACCGGCGATCTGCTCGGCGGTGGAGATGCCGATTCCGACGCAGGCGCGCCGGGCGCCGTGCTCGCGCAGGCGGGCGACGAGGGTGCGTGCGGCGCGGTCGAGCTCGGCCCGCTCCCCCGTGATGCCCATCGTGGAGACGGTGTACACGAAACCGGTCGACGACTTCACCACGAGCTCGAGGCGCTCGTCTGACGAGGTCGGCGCGGCCAGGAACACCCGGTCGAGCCCGGTCCGCTCGCTCGCCGCGATCCACTCCGCCGCCGCGTCCGGCGTGATGTCGGGCGTGATCAGCCCGGCGCCGCCCGCCGCCAGCAGGTCGTCGGCGTAGCGATCGACGCCGTACTGCAGCACCGGGTTCCAGTAGGTCATCACGAGCACCGGGACGTCGGTCGCGGCGGTGATCGCGCGGATCGCGGTGAAGAGGTCCTTCATCCGGAAGCCGGCGGCGAGGGCGGCGGTCGTCGCCTCCTGGATGATCGCGCCGTCCATCACGGGGTCGCTGTAGGGCGGCCCGAGCTCGATGATGTCCACGCCGTTCTCGGCGAGGGCGATCGCCGCCTGGATGCTCGTCTCCAGGTCGGGGAAGCCGACGGGCAGGTAGCCGACGAAGGCGCTGCGGCCGGCGTCGTGCGCGCGCTGGATGGCCTGTTCGACGCGGCTCACAGCTGCGGCTCTCCCTTCGAGGCGGCTTCTTCGGCGGAGCTCTCCTCGGTCGCGTCGTGCGCGAGCGCCGCCTCGTCGTAGAGCTCGAAGTACCGGGCGGCCGTGTCCATGTCCTTGTCGCCCCGGCCGGAGAGGCAGATCGCCAGGACGGCGTCCGGTCCCAGCTCGCGGCCGATCCGCAGGGCTCCCGCGAGGGCGTGCGCGGACTCGATCGCCGGGATGATGCCCTCGGTGCGGCTCAGCAGCCGCAGGGCCTGCATCGCCTCGTCGTCGGTCGCCGGGATGTACTCCGCGCGGCCGATGTCGGCCAGCCACGAGTGCTCCGGGCCGACGCCGGGATAGTCGAGCCCGGCGGAGATCGAGTGCGACTCGACCGTCTGGCCGTCCTCGTCCTGCAGGACATAGGTCTTCGCGCCGTGCAGCACACCGGGACGACCGCGTTCGATCGACGCCGCGTGCCGCGGGGTGTCCACTCCGTCGCCGGCCGCCTCGACGCCGTACAGGCGCACGCCCTCGTCGTCGAGGAACGCGTCGAACATGCCGATCGCGTTCGAGCCGCCGCCCACGCACGCGAACACCGCGTCGGGCAGCCGGCCCACCTCGTCGAGCAGCTGGGCGCGCGCCTCCTCGCCGATGATCTTCTGGAAATCGCGGACCATCGCCGGGAACGGGTGCGGCCCCGCGGCGGTGCCGAAGATGTAGTTCGTGGTCTCGACCGAGGCGACCCAGTCGCGGTACGCGTCGTTGATCGCGTCCTTCAGCGTGCGCGAGCCCGAGGTCACCGGCACGACCTCGGCGCCCAGCAGGCGCATGCGGGCGACGTTCAGCGCCTGACGCTCGGTGTCGACCTCGCCCATGTAGATCGTGCAGTCCAGGCCGAACAGGGCCGCCGCGGTGGCCGTCGCGACACCGTGCTGTCCTGCACCCGTCTCGGCGATCACCCGGGTCTTGCCGAGGCGCTTGGTGAGCAGCGCCTGGCCCAGCACGTTGTTGATCTTGTGCGAGCCGGTGTGGTTGAGGTCCTCGCGCTTGAGGAACACCCGCGCGCCCCCGGCGTGCTCGGCGAACCGCGGCACCTCGGTCAGCGCCGAGGGGCGTCCGGCGTAGGAGGACAGCAGGTGGGCCAGCTCGGCACGGAACTCCGGATCGGCGATCGCCTCCTCGTACGCGACCGTCAGCTCGTCGATCGCGGCGATCAGCGACTCCGGCATGAACCGGCCGCCGAAGTCACCGAAGTACGGGCCGTGCTGGTCACGCAGACTCACTTCGCCTCCAGGAAGCTCTCGAGCGTGGCGACCGGATCTCCGGTCACCAGGGCCTCACCGATCAGCACGACGTCGGCACCGGCCGAACGGTAGTGCGCGACATCGGCGGGGGTGAGCACCGCGGACTCCGCGATCTTGATCGCCGTGTCCGGGATGCGGTCGACGAGCCGGCCGAAGAGGTCACGGTCGAGCTCGAGGGTCTTCAGGTCGCGCGCGTTCACGCCGATCAGCGCGGCGCCGAGGTCGATCGCCACGTCGAGCTCCTCCGCCGAGTGCGTCTCGACGAGCGGGGTCATGCCGAGCTCCAGGATGAACGCGTACAGGTCGCGCAGCGCCTCCGGCTCGAGCCCGGCGACGATCAGCAGGACGAGATCAGCACCCGCCGCCCGCGCCTCCAGCACCTGATACCGCGTGGCGATGAAGTCCTTGCGCAGCACCGGCAGCGACACCCGTGCGGTCACGGCCTCGAGATCCGCCAGACTGCCGCCGAAACGGCGCTCCTCGGTCAGGACGCTGATCGCCGAGGCGCCGCCCTGCTCGTACAGCGACGCCTGGTGGGCGGGGTCCGGGATCTCGGCGAGTGCGCCACGGGACGGGCTCGCCCGCTTGACCTCGGCGATGATCTTGACCCGCTCGGCGGGAGCGAGGAACGCCAGGGCGTCCTTCGCCGCCGGGCGCGCGAGAGCCTCGCGCTCGACGACCTCGATCGGCCGGGAGAGGGAGCGACGCTCGGCGTCTGCGACAGCGCCGGCCGTCAGGTCGGCGAGGACCACTAGTGCGCCTTCGGGGAGTACTTGGGGCCCTTCACGCCGTAGCCCGCCTTCGCGAGCGCCCAACCCACGATGGCCCCGATCGGGATCAGCGCGGCGGAGATCCAGACCAGGGTCGGCTGCTCGAAGCAGAACGCGACGGTCGCGGCGGTGAAGCCGACGAGCATGATCACGACGGCGGTCCAGGCCGCAGGCGAGTGTCCGTGGCCAGGGTCGGCGATCGGGTTGGTCATGTTTCCTCCGGGGACGACGTGCGGATGTGTTCAGTCTATCGGGGTCAGCGCGTGGGATCCGTCCCGCGGGACAGGTCGTCCCACGAGTCGACCGCGTCGACCGGGCCCTCGTGCGTCGCGGGGTGCGCGGTCTCGGTGCGGTAACGGCGGCCGCCCGACTTCCACTGACGCCAGGTGACCAGTACCAGCACGGCCGCGAGCAGCAGGATCACCCAGCCGACGAGCGCGACCCACGGCCACGCGGACGCCACGATGTGCGCCGCCACCTCGTGCACGGCGGTGTCGCCCGCGAGCCCCGTGGTCTCGGTCACGGTCGCGGCGACGGCGTCGAAGGGCTCAGCGACCAGCAGCTGCACGGTCGACCAGCCGAGGAACACCGCCGCGACCGCGGCGAGCACCCCGAAGACCAGTCGCACCGCGCGACCGGCGATCGACAGGGCCGCGCCGAGCGCCAGCACCGCGAGGCTCAGCGGCGCGAGCAGCACCATCGCCGCGGCCCCCGGCACGAGGATCGCCTCTCCCGCATCGGCGCGCTCGACCGTGAACCAGGTCTGCGTGGAGGAGATGATGCCGAGGGCGCCGGCGAGAAGGAAGCCGGAGACCGCGAGCGAGCGCCCCCGCCGGGCGAGGCTCACGACGTCGCCGATCCGTCGACGGCACCCAGGTCGGTCGTGTCGAAGCACGTGCGGGTCCCCGTGTGGCACGCCGGGCCGGTCTGGTCGACCAGCAGCAGGATCGCGTCGCCGTCGCAGTCGAGTCGGGCCTCGCGCACCACCTGGATGTTCCCGGAGGTGTCGCCCTTGCGCCAGTACTCCTGCCGGGACCGCGACCAGTACGTCGCACGACCCGACGTGAGCGTGCGCCGCAGCGCCTCCGCATCGACCCATGCGAGCATCAGCACCTCGCGCGTGTCCCACTGCTGCACGATCGCGGGCGCCAGGCCCTCGGCCGTGAAAGCCACCTGGGCGATGCGCGCCTCGACATCCGGCTCGCTCTGCCCCTGCTGCGCCTCCGTCATCGGACCAGCACCCCCTCCGCGCGCAGCGCGTCCTTCACGTCGCCGACCGTGAGCGCTCCCGTGTGGAAGACGCTCGCCGCGAGCACGGCGTCGGCCCCCGCCTTGATGGCCGGGGCGAAATCGGTCGCTCGTCCGGCGCCGCCGGAGGCGATCACGGGCACCGGCGCCGCCTCGCGCATGAGCCGGACGAGTTCCAGGTCGAACCCGTCGCGCGTACCGTCCGCGTCGATCGAGTTCACCAGCAGCTCACCCGCCCCGCGCTCCGCGGCCTCCCTGGCCCAGTCGAGAGCGTCCAGCGTGGTCTGCGTGCGACCGCCGTGCGTCGTGACGACGAAACCGGAATGCGTCGTGTCGGCGCGCTTCACGTCGAGCGAGAGCACGAGCACCTGAGCGCCGAAGCGGTCCGCGATCTCGCCGATCAGCTCGGGCCGGGCGATCGCGGCGGAGTTCACCCCCACCTTGTCGGCGCCGACGGACAGCAGCCGGGCCACGTCCTCCACGCTGCGCACTCCCCCGCCGACCGTCAGCGGCACGAACACCTGCTCGGCGGTGCGCTGCACGACGTCGTAGGTCGTGGCCCGCGCGTCGACGGTCGCGGTCACATCGAGGAAGGTGATCTCGTCCGCGCCCTGCGCCGCATAGTGCCGGGCGAGCTCGACCGGATCCCCCATGTCGCGCAGGTTCTCGAAGTTCACGCCCTTCACGACGCGGCCGTCGGCCACATCGAGGCACGGGATGACCCTGCTCGCGAGAGTCATCAGAGCCTCGCCGCGTGGATCGCCGTGACGAGGATCGCCCTGGCCCCCAATGCGTACAGGTCGTCCATCACCTGGTTGACCCGGCGACGCGGGATCATCACGCGCACGGCCACCCAGGCCGGGTCGCGCAGCGGGGAGATGGTGGCCGACTCCCGGCCGGGAGCGATCGCGACCGCCTGGTCGACCAGCTCGGTCGGCAGGTCGTAGTCGAGGAGCACGTACCGGCGGGCCACCATGACGCCTCGGAGACGGCGCAGCAGCGTGTCGACGCCGTCCGCGTCACCCGGGCGGCTGATCAGCACGGCCTCGGACTCCAGGATGACGGGGCCGAAGATCTCCAGCCCCGCCTGTCGCAGCGTGGTCCCCGTGGAGACCACGTCGGCGACGGCATCGGCGACGCCGAGGCGCACGGCCGACTCCACCGCACCGTCGAGCTGCACCAGCTCGGCGTTCACGCCGTGCTCCCGGAGGAACGAGCCCACCAGTCCGGGGTAGGCCGAGGCCACGCGCACGCCGTCGAGGTCGTCGATCGACGTGAAGCGTCCGGGAGGGCCGGCGAAGCGGAACGTCGACGCGCCGAAGCCGAGCTGCTCGATCTCGCGCGCCGGCTGCTGCACGTCGAGCAGCAGGTCGCGTCCGGTGATGCCGACGTCGAGGGCGCCGGAGGCGACGTACGTGGCGATGTCACGCGGACGCAGGAAGAAGAACTCGACGTCGTTCTCGGTGTCGACGACGTGCAGGGTCTTGGGGTCGCGGCGGCCGGCGTAGCCCGCCTCCGCGAGCATCTCGGCGGCGGTCTCGGACAGCGAGCCCTTGTTGGGAACGGCGATGCGCAGCATGAACGGCTTTCAGTTCGAAGGAGTGGGGGCGGAGCGCATCACAGATGTCGATAGACGTCCTGCAGGGTGAGGCCCTTCGCGAGCATCATCACCTGCAGGTGGTACAGCAGCTGCGAGATCTCCTCCGCCGCCGCCTCGTCGGACTCGTACTCGGCCGCCATCCACACCTCGGCGGCCTCCTCCACGATCTTCTTGCCGATCGTGTGCACGCCGCCGTCGAGCTCCGCGACCGTGCCCGACCCTTCCGGTCGGGTCTCGGCCTTGACGCTGAGCTCGGCGAACAGCTCGTCGAAAGTCTTCACGATTCCAGGCTAGCGGCTCGCGCGAGGTGCCTGAGCCGCGAGACCGCCGCCTCCACGTCGTCCTGCCCGTACACGGCCGAGCCCGCGACGAAGGTGTCCGCCCCCGCGGCCGCCGCCTGCGCGATCGTGTCGTCGGAGATCCCCCCGTCGACCTGGAGCCACACCTGCGACCCTCGACGTCGTGCCTCCTCCGACAGCGCGCGCAGCTTCGGCATCGTCTCCGGCATGAACCCCTGACCGCCGAACCCGGGCTCCACCGTCATCACCAGGATCTGGTCGAACTCGTCGAGGACCGGGAACAGTCCTTCGACCGGGGTGTCCGGCTTGACCGCGACACCGGCTCTGGCACCGATGTCGCGCAACCGCCGCGCGAGCGACACCGGGTCGACCGCGGCCTCCAGGTGGAAGGTGACGCTCGCCGCGCCCAGCTCCGCGTACCCGGGGGCCCAGCGCTCGGGGTCTGTGATCATGAGGTGCACGTCGAGAGGGACGGGACTGGTCTCCTGGATGCGCTGCACCATCTGCGGCCCGAACGTGAGGTTGGGCACGAAATGGTTGTCCATCACGTCGACGTGGGCGAAGTCGGCCGTCGCGATGCGGGCGAGCTCCGTCTGCATGTTGACGAAGTCGGCGGCGAGGATGCTCGGGTTGATGCGCGGTGCGCGAGGAAGCTCCACGGTCTCTGTCCTACCCTTCGGTGTCGTCGGTGCGCTGCAGGAGCGCGAGGAACATGGCGTCGGTGCCGTGGCGGTGCGGCCACAGCTGGGCGCTGCCCGTGGCGGCACGACCGTCGTCGGCGAGGTCGATCGGCGAGCGGGAGACGTCGCGCACCACGCGCCGCGCATCCAGCTCCACCACGTCGGCGCGGTCCCGCAGCACCTCGCGCACGACCCCGGTGGTCTCGGCCAGGTGCGGCGAGCACGTGACATAGGCCACGACGCCGCCCGGAGCGAGCGCGTCGAGAGCGGCGGACAGCAGGTCCACCTGCAGCGGCACGAGCTCGGCCACATCGGCGGGCGTCTTGCGCCAGCGCGCCTCCGGACGACGCCGCAGTGCTCCCAGCCCGGTGCACGGCGCGTCCACGAGGATGCGGTCGAACCCGCCGGGGTTCTCGCGCGCCAGCTCTCTGCCGTCGCGCTCGTGCACGGTCACGTCTCCGGGGACGGCCCGCAGCGCCTTCCGCACCAGTCGAGCGCGCGTCGGCACGACCTCGTTGGCCTCCAACGTCACCTCGTGCTCGCGGGCGATCGCGGCCAGCAGCGCCGTCTTGCCGCCCGGCCCGGCGCACAGGTCGAGCCACCGCTCCCCCGCCCGGACCGGTGCCGCGGCGGCCAGCGCGAGCCCGACGAGCTGCGACCCCTCGTCCTGGACGCGCACCGTGCCGGCGGACTCCGCGACCGGACGACGAGGGTCGCCCCCGGGTGACGCGAACGCGGTCGGCGCGAACGGGCGACGGGGCTCACCCGGCTGCGCGAGTCCGGGGAGGGCCACCAGCGTCACCTCGGGCGACGCGTTGTCGGCCTCGAGCAGGGCGCCGAGCTCGTCGACCCTGCCCTCGGCCGCCAGTGCGCGCCGCAGAGCCCGGATGACCCACACCGGATGCGCCGCGCGGAGGGCGAGGCGCTCATCGTCGGAGCGCGCCTCGGCCTCGATGCGCTCCATCCACTGCCCGGGCGACTCGCGCGCCACGCGACGCAGCACCGCGTTCGCGAAACTGGCCGCGCCACGGCCCGCCCGCGTCGCCACGAGGTTCACCGACTCGTTCACGGCCGCGTGCGAGGCGACCCTGGTCGCCAGGAGCTGATGGACCGCGAGCCGCAGTGCGTCCAGCACGGCCGGATCGATCGAGGAGGTGCTGCGATCCGCGGCCGCCGCGATCACCGCGTCGTACGTGCCTCGGCGGCGCAGCGTCCCGTAGGTGAGCTCGGTGGCGAGGGCCGCGTCCTGCGCGTCCAGCCCGGCCTCCGCGATCGCCGGGGGAAGCACGAGGTTGGCGTACGCGTCGGAGTCGGACACCGCCCGCAGCACCTCGTAGGCGACGAGCCGCGCCGGCTGCACCGTCCGCAGGGGCCCGCGCTCGTCGGTGCGCGCTGCGGGTCGGGGACGGCGGACCCCCTGCTGCTGGTGTCGCTCCTGCCTGCTCACGATCCCGCCCGCCGCTCGCCGCCCTGCAGGCCCCGCCACCAGTCGGCGGCGTTCATCGCCCCCTTGCCTGCCGGCTGCACGCGGGTCACCGCGAGGGGCGCGGTCGCGGTGCCGATCAGCAGCGCCGTCCTGGTGCCCGAGAGCACGCCGGGAGGCAACTGCTCCTCCCCGGCCGCGGGCTCGGCGGCGAGGATCTTCAGGCGCTGCCCGTCCACCGTCGTGTGGGCGCCGGGCTCGGGCGTCACCCCGCGGAACCGTGCGAACACCGACGACACGGGCTGCGTGAAGTCGAGGAGTCCGTCCGCCAGGCTCAGCTTCGCCGCGAACGTCGGCTCGCCCTCCTGCGGCACCGCCCGCGCCTCTCCCGCCGCGATCGCCGCGACCACCTCCGCGGTCAGGTCGGCGCCATCGCGCGCGAGCGCCTCCAGCGCCTCGCCGGCCGTCGCCGACGACGGCACCGCCACGGTGCGCCGTGCGAACACGTCGCCCGCGTCGAGCTCCGGCACGAGCTGGAAGACGCTGGCGCCCAGCACCTCGTCGCCCGCGATCAGCGCGCGCTGCACCGGCGCCGCGCCACGCCAGGCGGGCAGTAGGGAGAAGTGCAGGTTGATCCATCCGGCGTCCGGCGTCGACAGCAACGGCTCGCGCACGAGCCCGCCGTAGGCGACGATCACGCCCAGCTCGGGCTCGAGCGCGGCGATCTCCGCGGTCACCGCGTCATCCAGACGGGCCGCCCGGATGACCGGGAGGCCCCGTTCTGCGGCAGCCTGGGCGACGGGCGACGGCGTCAGCACGCGCTTGCGGCCGAGCGGCGCATCCGGTCTCGTCACCACCGCGGCGATGTCGTGCTCCGCAGCGAGGCGATGGAGTGTGGGCACGGCAGCGGAGGGCGTGCCGGCGAAGACGAGGCGCATGAAGGTTCTCCGGAAGGGGTCAGAGCTCTGGATCGAGGATATCGAGGCGCACCGTGAGCGCGCTCCGGGCCGCGCGCGCTCGGCCCCGCCGTCCGTTCACGGCCTCCGCCACCACGGCTGCGCGCAGGACGGTAGCCACCCGCACCCCGGCGCCGTAGTCGAAGCGGACCAGGGCGCGCACGCGCGGAGGGTCGTCGTCGCCCTCGACGGGGACGGGGCCGAGCACCGCGTCGGACGGCAGCGACAGCTCCCCGAGAGCGGCAAGAGCGCGGGCGACCGCGGCCGACGTGCCCTCCACGAGCGCGACGCGCGCGGCGGGCGGCATGTGCAGCGGGGCGCGGTTCTCCAGCTCCGAGCGCGCGTAGCCCGCCTGGTTCCACGTCGCGAGGGCCTTGGCGACCGCGCCGTCCACCCCCACCAGATGCACCGGAGCCCCGGGGGCGGCCAGCGCGGCAGCGTTCGACCACCAGCGCAGACACGCCTCGCCGATCCGCAGGTCGGGCGACTGCAGCATGCGCGGCCCGTCCAGCAGCACGACCGCGCGGTACCCGCCCTCCGCGAGGGGCTCGGCGCCGCGGGTCGCCACGACGAGCGCGGGGCGGGCGTCCACCCGCTCCACGGGGTGGCTGCCGTCCGCCACGATCACGCGCACGCCGGGAAACGCCCTGCCGAGCTCCTCCGCGGTGCGCTCACTGCCCGACGACGCCAGCCGCAGCCGCGGGGACGAGCACGCCGGACAGATCCACGCACTCGCGCCGCGCCCGCACCAGCCGCACACCGGAACGGCACCGCGATGCCGCGCGCCGAGC
>NZ_SSDQ01000130.1:0-82418 GCF_004794315.1 Microbacterium sp. PF5
ACTCGTCGTCGGACTCGTCGTCGGACTCGTCGTCGGACTCGTCGTCGGACTCGTCGTCGTCGCCTTCCGGCGACTCCGACTCTCCCGATCCGGTGAGCGTGTGCTCGCCGAGCTGCGGGAGTGCCCACTTCGGAGGGGTCGACCCTGCTTCGAGCAGCAGTGCCTCCCCCTCCTCGGTGAGGACGTACACGTTGCACGCCATGAGACTCATGGTCAGGCGGCGACCGTCGCGACGAACAGGCGCTTCGCGTCCGAGAGGACGGGGAACGCGACCGCGTCCACGAACGTGAACTCGCGGTACGGCGGACCGACCTTCTCGACGACACCGGCGATGCCGGGCGCCTCCTGGAACGACATCTCCGCGAGGTTGCTGTTGACCAGTTCGAGTGCGGTCGCCGTGACGCCCCACTCGGTGCGCCCCAGGTCGCCCAGCTCGGCCGGGGTGAACAGGACACGGTTCGCGGGGATCACCCGGGCGAGCTGGTCGGTGGTGACCGACTCGACCTGCGTGTCGTACGGGGCGACGAACGGCGGGAGGCCGTACGAGGCGAGGAGGGTGTTGACGTCCTCGAAGCTCGCGTACGTGCGGCCGGCGGCGGCGCCGTAGATCGCGTCGATGATCTCCTTGTTCCGCTGCACCAGTCGGAGGACCGTCTGCGAGGTGCGGATCGCACCAGCCGGGGCACCGTTGGTCGCGACGTAGACGTCGTGCCAGGTGATCAGGTTGGTGAGGACCGTCGCTGTCGCGAGGTTCGTCCACAGCGTGCCCGCGGTGACCAGGTGGGACCCGGGCACACCGAAGTCTGCCTCGAAGCCGCCGTTGATCTCGGACACGGTGAGCTTGCCGTCCGTGAGGACGTCACCCCACGCGAGCTCGAGGCGTCGGAAGATGTTCCCGACGAGGTCCTCGGCGTCGTTGTAGATCGCGTCGGCGAGGGCGGCGGTGTTGGTGCCGTTCACGCGGGCGAACTCCAGCTGCAGCCGCTCGTACTCGCCCTTGTTGCGCGAGTCCGAGAGGGGGATCATGCCGACCGAGCCGGTGGAGCCGGTGTCACGGTCGGACACGTGGATGCGTCCGTCGTAGGTGCGGTACCGGGCCGTGCGGTTGCGCTTCACGATCTCCGCGAAGTTGACCGTGTTGGTCTGGTTGTTCCGCGACGGGAACGCGTTGAGCAGGGCCAGGTCGCTGGGGACCGGGACTGCGCGAACGAACGCCGAGAGGGCGTCGGGGCTGACGGGGGCGTCGAAGACGATAGCCATCTAGCTCACGCTCCTTCCGAGAAGTTGACGAGCTTCAGGTCCGTGCGGGCGTCGGCGTCGAGCGACCCCTTGCCCGTCTGGAACGGAAGCTTGGACGGGATGACCTCGCCCTTGTGGAGGCCGGCACCGCCGACGCGAGTTGCGCCAGCACCGACAGCCACGGACGAGAACAGGATCTCCACGGCGGTCTCGGTGCCGTTGGTGGCAGCGGGGTCGTACGGTGCGTACAGGCCCGACGTGGTGATCTTGCCGAGCACCGTCCCGGACGGGATGAACCCGTTCGGGTAGTGGGTGCCGGCGGTGAATGCGCTCACGTCCAGGACGATGCTCGGGTTGTCACCCGGCAGGGTTCCGTCGGGGCCACGAAGCCACGAACGGTTCTCCGACTGGAACGTAGAGCGGCGAACGGTGATGTCAGACATCGGTGTTTCCTCTCAGTTCTTCTTCTTCCCGAAGCGGCGTTCCGCCTCGGCCTCGCCGGTTGCCCGGCCTGTGGTTTCGATCTGCTCGTGCTGGCCCTGGAAGCGGGACAGGTTCGCGGTCTGCTTCGCCTTCTCCTTGGTGTTCTCGTTCACCCAGGCGGTGATCTTGGCCATGTCGGCCTTGTCGCCGTCGATGAACTGGGAGCGGTCCAGGGTGAGGAGCGTCGCCGGGTCGACCTCGCGGCCCTGAAGGGCACGCTCGATCGCCGTGGTGACACGCTCGTTCGCGAGAATGCCGAGCACCTCGCTGCGCCCCTCCTGCTTCGCGTCCTGGATTGCCTTCTCCTCGGCGGTCTGGGATGCGGTGCGAGCGGCGTCGAGCTCCGCCTGGAGCTGCGCGATCTCCTCCGGGGTCTTACCCCCGAACGCCTTGACGCGGTCCTCGTGCTTCCGCGCCTTGTCCTGCCAGTAGGCAGCCTGCTGTTCCGGCGTCATCTCCTTGACGGGGGTGTTGGCCGGGAACCCGGCTCCGTCGTCACCCTCGTTGTCTGCCATGAACCGGATTCCTCGAAGGTCGAACTTCGAGGGGCCGATCTGCGCCAGACCGTCGAGGCCACGACGAGCGAAGGTGGGCGTGCGTGCGAGCATGATCTATCTCCCATGTCGGGTACTTGGTGGTGGCCCCATGCCGGGGAAACCGCACGAGTTGTGCGGCGGTCTAGATGGCGTCGATCTCCGACGCCGAAGTGAAGTGCTGGTCGCGCCAGGTCAGTACAGCGCCGAGTTCGCCGTGCTCGCGGACCGCGATCAGGTCGAGGTAATCGGAGATGCTGTTCTTCCCGTCTATGAGACGGGCGCCACGGTCGCTGGAGCCGAACTGGCTCTCGATCGTGGAATGGATCATCTCGAGCCGGTCGGGATGAATGATCTGAACGTCCGGGTCGCCCTTGTGAGGGCGCTGTCCGCAATCGCATCCGGGATGAATGGGCTGCAGGTCGCGCGCCCAATACCGCTGGGTTGACGCGATCACGCACATGGTGCAGTTCTCGCGACCGGTTAGAACACGTTCCGTCATGCTGACGCCGCCCGACTGCATCGCGCGCCGCGCAGAGTGGGTCTTCGCGAGCTGCAGGTTCGTCGTGACGATCGACTGCAGCCGCGTCTTGCCTGCCGAAACAGCCGCCGTAACCGACTGGCCCTTCGAGAGGGAGTCGTGCATCGTCGCGAACGGCCGGGCGTAGAGCGTCTCATCACTGATGCCACGCAGATTGTGGGTAGTGGCCTCGAAGGTGCGTCCGGTGACGGTGAAACCCTGTTCGGCCGCGACCCGTGCCATGTATGCGTCAGTGATGTCCGAGATCCGCTGCTGCCCTGCCTGCACCCTGGGTGCGACCGTGGCGAGAAGACGAGCGATGTCGTCGTCCCGCCACGATCCCATGCTGTTCCAGTAGCGCATGGCGAAGTTCTGGATCGTCAGCCGAAGCTGGTTCACCTGAACGTCGTATGCGCGATCGAGGCGAGTGACCATGCCTCCCCCTACTGGGCTGTTGCCGCGTCCGCCACCGTCTGAAGGATGAGCGCCTGGTCGGCCTGCTCGGCCATGACCTGAGCGATCTCATCCGGGGTCATCTGCCAGATGACGCGGAGGATGGTCTTCAGCGGCAGCGACGTGGATGCCTGCGAGGTCGCGGAACCCTTGTCCGCGAGGGAGAACCGTTCGGTGGGCTTCCACCCAACGGTGATCTTCGACTTCACCGCGCGGTCCGCGTCACCGGCGGTGAGGAAGATCAGGTGGTAGAGGTCGACGATCCCCTGCGTGGCGCGGGTGATCTTGTCCTCCACGGCGAACGTCAGACCCTCGCGAGTGAACTTCGCACCTTCGGCCGCCTGGTTGTCGGGCGCGAAAATCGACATGGGCCGGCGCGTCACCGCAGCAAGCCGCATGACCTCGTCCTTGATCGCGGAGAGGATGCCGTTGATGTCCGCCTGGGTGGATTCCCACACCTTCGCGCCAGATGGCAGGAGGAACCATTGGCCAGGATCGGACGTGAGGATGTCGTCGAGGTCATCGACGCCGATTGACGTCTTGAAGTCGTTCTGGATGTCGACTTCGTCTTCTTCGGCGTTCATCTGGATCGCGCGCTGGCGGAACGCCTGGTACATGACGATCACAGTCATCTGGAACACCAGACGGTCGATACGGCGCAGCAGTCGGAGGTGCGGCTCGAACTCGCCCTTGCCGTTCCGGTTCCTGAAACGGACGACCGGGACGAGGTGGTGCTTGAGCTCCATCCCGTCCTTGCCGCCCTGGGTGTTGTCCCAAGACCACGCCTTCGGGTCGAATCCGGCTTCACCGCTGACAGGGCGCTTCGCGACGAAGGATCGCGCGCGAGTACCCCCGGAGATGGAGCCGGGGAGCATGATGACCGCATAGTCGAAGCCATCGAACTGGTCGCGAAGGAACTTCACTGCGCACACGATGCGGGACTGTCGCGCGGGATCGTGAAACGTCACCACGTCGCGCGGATCCTCGGCGGTGACGGTGATCTCGTCCGTGTCTGCGTCCGTCCCGACGATCCCGTAGGAGTCACCGGCCCAGAGCATCGTCTCGATGATCGACGCGAGCTCCACATCGAGGTTGTTGTCCCGCCAGTGCTCCCACGCCTTCTCATCGAGGACATCACCGGACACTGCGGTACGGATGTCCCGAACGGACATCCGCTCCCGCAGGGACCCGGTGATGAGTTCGGCGAAGTTCGTCGTGGACTCTTCCTCGAACTCCTTGAACGCCTCGCGTGCGTTCTTCACTGCCGCTGGCGCCGGCGGATTGCCGTCGTGCCAGGCGGCGAGCTCAAGGAGTCGCGGACGCTGCGCGTCACGCTTCTCGAACGCACGCTCCAGCCACCAACCCGGCGTGTAGGGAGTCTTCGTAGCGACAGCCATGCGACCCCCTCATGTGTCATCGCGACCCGATACGCCGGATCACAGCTCGCTTCTTCTGGACTGGTTTCGCCCCACCCTTGAGGGCGTCGAGGCGCGCTTTCCACGACAGGACCGCAGCCATACCGGCGTCGAACTTCAGCCCCATCTGCCCGTCCTGCTTCTGCATGACGTACAGCGGCTCTCCGTGGTCGTCGCGGAGACGGAGTTCCTTCTTCCCGGCGTTGCCGAGGTGACGGATCAGGTCGTCGTGGGGCGACAGGACCCGCCCGATGATGAAGTCTGGATTGACGCGACCACCGAATCGAATAGACCCGGCGTCGATCGCTTCCTGATATTCGCGAAGCGCATATGCCATCTGGCTGTGACGCTTCGTGTACCACTCCTCAACTTGACCGGGGTATTTCGCGTACCAGGATCCGATGGTCTCGGTCCAGTGCGGCGGGTCCGCATACAGCTTGAACACCCGGTACCGCCTCATGGCGTCCTCGAACGTGGCCGTGACTTCGTCCTCGGGAACTTCCCATTCGTCAGCATCGTCCGGGCGTTCCCAGAGCCCGATGAGCTCCTGCAGGCCCGTCTTGATGTCGGTCGCGACGAGCGCCGTCGCATCGCGGAATCGGGCACCGTCGAACCCGAGGGCGACGAACGCACCGCGTGGGATGCACTCCCCCGGGCTGAGTAGACCGTTCAGTTGCGTCCTGTCGAAGAACGTCGAGTCGGACTTCCGCCACCGGTTCAGCCACACCCGCTCGAGGTATGCCTTGTCTGCCTTCGGTCGATCCCACTGCTTCGCGATCGACTCGAACTGACCAGGACCGTACTCCCCCGCAGGGCCTGTCGCGTCCGCGATGGCCGCGATGCGCGCCTCGATGGTCGTGAGGTCCTTGTGCTCATCTCCTGCCCAGCGGGCGAAGAACATCAGCGCGGGCTCGTCGATCTCGCCACGAGCAATCGCCTCGGCCTCTGCGCGGACGTCCTCCTGGATCGAGTTCTGCCCCGGCTGCCCGGCGGTCGACGTGTAGAGCGCCCACGGGTCCTCGAGCGGACGCTTCGTGAGGTTCGCCGCCATCGTTTCGTGCGCGTGCTTGGCCGAAGGGAGGTACAGACGGTGGGGCTCGTCGAAGTGCTGGAACGTCGTCAGGGCACCGTCACGGGAGCCAGGCGAGTTCGATACGGGGACGACCTTGCCGTCGGCCCGGCCGCGAAAGTCGAGCCGCACGATCCTGTCGAGCGACGCATCGAACAGGTCAGCGTCGGGGCCTTCCTCTACGACGTACTTGAGGACGCCGTAGGCAAGCTCCGACACCTGCTCTTCGGTGACCGCCATCATCGGGATGTACGGCTGAACAACGGGTCGCCCGACGGGATCACCGTCAGCATCGAACCCATCGCACCGCGCCGGCGCCTCTGGGTGCAGCTCCGCCAGCGCGACCCACGCCGCGAACTCGGTCTTCGCCATTCCCTTTCGCCACTCGATACTGCCCCGCTGGAACCGGCGTCGACCTGCGAGGCGATGTCCCTGCGGGTAGACCTCGTAGAGGCGGTACAGCGCGGCGAGCTTCTCGTCATCGAGGACCGCGGGCTGCCCTGCGAGCGAGCCCGGGCCGAACACAGCGCGCTCCGTGATGAACTGCGCAAGCTCGGGGCCGAGTGTCGGGTACGAAAGGTCGAGCGGCGGAACGATCAGAACCGCCATGGCCGTCTACGCCAGCTTCATCTTCAAGCGAGGGTCCTCGCCAGGCTTCGGCTGCTTCGACGACTTGCGGCGCTCCGTGCGCTCTTCAGCCTCATCGGCAAGGGCGAACTGGATCTTGAGCCGAGCGCGGTCCTCGGGCGTCGTGCCGAACTTTGCGGTGCGGAGGCGTAGCTCGCCGGCGAGCTTATAGTCCCCCTCGACGAACTGAGCGTGTAGCAGCGCGGCCATTTTCAGCTCTTCCCAGTCCGAGTCCGTGAACTCTGCGGAGAGCGGGGACGTCGCCCACATCGACCACCACTCGATCGTCGCGGTCGGCCAGTCAACGATGTCCGTGAACTTGCCCTCTTCACTATCGACGCTCTTGTAACGGGTCGGAAGTTCCGGCTGCGCCGTCGGCTGGACCTCGATGACGCGGAGGGCTGCGCCAGTCTTGTTGCGCCGAACGCGTGTAGCGGCGTCCTTCGGAAGTGGGCCTTTACCGGGCATCGCGAACCCCCATGTCGGGAAGAGAAGCGCCCATGTCGGGCAGAACTGCGGGTGGACCAGAATCTCCCAGACCCGTACAGGACATTTTCAACAGCATCTCCCCGGCGGTCGTGGGAGGGGTGGGGAGGGGGGTGAGGCCCTACCCTCGTCGTCGTGCTCGACCTCGTGCTGCTTCCTGCTGCGTCTTGGCCTTGTGGCATGGTGTGCATGCTGCTTGGCCGTTGTCTGGGTCGTAGCGTGCGCCGCCTTCGGCTACGGGGACACGGTGGTCTGCATCTGTGGCGCGGTGTGTGCAGCGTGGGCCGCGGATCTCGCATGTGCCTTTGGCGCGGGCGAGGACGGTCTTCCGCCACTGTGCGTGTTCGGTTCCTGTGGCGTGTGAGCGTCCTGTCCAGTGGTGGACGGTGTGCTCTTCGCAGTACCGGGTGGTGGTGATGCGGTTGTCGCACCCGGAGGACGGGCATTGGCGAGGGGCCCTGGGCATGTGTACTGCACCCCCTGGGGTTTGAGGTCTACCCCTGGGGTAGGAACTCTGCGGTGAACTCGAAGCAGTGGCGCCACGGGTCGGCGAGGATGAACTCGGCGTTGAGTTCGGGGAGCATGAAGCCGCGGTGCCCGTGCTGCTCGGTGAGGGCCTTGAGCTGGTCGATCGCGAACTGTGCGGCTTCGTCGAGGTTGTCGGCCGTCACCGTGAATGTGATGTCCGGGTTCTGCGTGGGCATCAGTCGTCTTCGGTCATGGTTCGTCTCCGTACGCGTGGTCGATGCGGTCGGAGAGTGCGGCGAGGCTGTTCTCGACGCGGACGATGTAATCGATCAGCTCAGGCTTCGTCATGGCCTTGAGTTCGCGGCGGCGCTGCAGGTCGGTCTTCACTGCGATGGTGGCGTCCTGGTGGGCGCGGTGCACTTCGCGTACGTCACTCACTACTCGCTTCTTCCTCGAAGGGCCCGATCCTCTTCGCGCGCATCTCGGCGACCTCGGCGGGTGTGATGGGCCACGGCATGTACTGGTCGAGGACGCCGGCGAGGTGATCGACCATGAGTTCGGTCTCCCGCTCGAAGGTGCGCCACATCCACACCGAGGTGGGCGTCGTGCGGACGACTTCGGTCTGGGCGTTGTGCACTACGTGGAGCAGTTCATGCACGAGCGTGTTGCGCTGATTCTCTGGCGAGTAGGACCACCAGTCCTTGTTCACCGCGAGGGGGACGACACGGCGACCGTACACAGGATGCACGCTCGCGTTGGTGTTGGTATCGGCCGACGCGAGCGACAGGAACACGTCCCACTGTCCGAGCCCGAGCAGGTCCTTCAGCTGATTGATGTACAGCTGGATCGCGTCCGCCTCGTCGGGCGAGAAGTGCGTGTTCTGCTTGCCCTCGTCCTTCGGCTGCTCGTCAGGGTGCCAGTCGCGAGTCTCGACCTGGCCGTTCGCGGGTCGCTCGTCCGGCGTACGCCCAGATGTGGTGTCGATCATTGGTCTCCTCGAGAGAGTGCCCATCCGAGGGCGGGTTTCCAGATGATGTGGACCAGGATGCTGAGGCTGATTCCGGCGGCGATGCCGATCAGGGTGCGCATTCCGCCTCCGTGAATATCGGTGGGTTAATGCGTCATTCGGCTATGCGATTAGGTGCGCGTGTGCCGTGATGCGGTTACCCGATTGGGTCGAAGGGAAAGTGAGGTATGTGGGAGGTGCGAGTCCGGCTCGGGGTGCCTTGGCGGGTTGGTTACCGCGCACCCGAAGTTGTCGAAAGGCCCGCACCTCCACGGCTCCGGGAGCAGGGTTCGAACCTGCGACGTGCGCATGAACAGTGCGCTGCTCTGCCAACTGAGCTATCCCGGATCGGCCCGCCGCAGCCGAACTGGCTCGGGCCTGTTGAGTTGTTGCCCCTATGCACGCCACTTGGTGCGCTCCGGCGGTGTAGTCCGGCTCTTCGGGGCTGATTGCCGCGTTGCTGTGCGGCACCCCTCAACCGAGCCAGCCGGGAGCTCTGGGGAAGCTCCACCGGCATGCCGGGAGGGGGTCTTAACGACGAAACCCCCGGAAGAGGTTCCGAGGGTGTGGGGTATGGACGAGTCCAACCATAGAGACTCTATCAGGAGTTCTTCCGGCTCCCTTTCGCGCGCCACCGTGTCGCGCCCGGTTCGTTGATCGGCAGGTCGCCGAAGCGGACAGCAAGCGGCGGCCGTCCCGTTGCCTCGGCGACCGGGTGCTCGAAGGTGCGAATACTGTCCTTCGCGATCCACGCGTCGATCGTGGAGCGGCTGACGCCGAACAGCTTCGGGAGGTCGCTGACGCGGACGGCCGCATCGTCGAGTTGGTCCGTGCGGACGTGGTCGGCTCTGGTGGTCACTCGGGGTACCTCTCGTCGTAGATGTCCTTGCAGGTGCCGCACACGGGGAACTTCGTGAAGTCCCGAGACGGCCGCCACTTCTTGCCGCAGAGCGCGGTGATCTCGATGCCCTCGAACATCGACCGTTCGATGTCCTTCTTGAGGGCGTAGTGCGAGAAGAGATCGTGGTCGCCTGCGTCGGTCGTGACCGTGTCCGGCTTCTCGAGGGTGTCGGCGCTCATCGGTATCTCGTCTCCTCGTATCGGTTCGGTTGCCCGAGCCGGAGCTTCTGCAGCTCGGCGTATCGGGCCTGGTTGTGGTGGATGGCGCGTTGCTCGTCGAGCGGCTTCGGGATGACGTTGGCGAGCATCCCGCCGACCTCGACGACCGTCGGCGCGGGAACGAACCTCGCGTCGGCGGGAAGGTCGGGATCGGCGCTCACGAGTCGTCCTGTCCGTGGCAGGCGTGCTGGCACTCGGTCGGTTCGTCGGTGGTGTCGTCCCATGCGTCGCCGATGCAGGCGGCGCACTTTCCGTCTCGGCAATCGGGGCTGAGGATGTCCGATACGGTGCTGTCATGACTTCTCCTGCGCCCGCCCCCGAACCCGGCTGGCACCTGAACGCGAACGGGCAGCGGCAGTGGTGGGATGGTTCTGCGTGGGGGCCGGTGGATGCCGCTCACATCGCGCCGACCGTCCAACCAGGCGTTGTGATGGTCCGGAACGTGAAGCTCAAGACCAAGAGCACCGCATACGTTCTCGCTATCTTGTTCGGCACTCTCGGTGTGCACAGGTTCTACCTCCGCAGGATTGGAACCGGTTGGGTGATGCTCATCGCGTCGCTGTTGAGTCTCCCGTTCCGCCTGGACGACCAGCATCCGGGTTCGGCCGCTATCGGGTGGGGAACTATTGCGGTTCTCGTCGTCTGGGTGCTGGTCGACCTGATCTTCATCCCGGAGGTCGTTCGCGACGTGAACCGGAAGAGCGGCGTTCAGTAGTAGCGCGGGTACCGCGGACATCACTTTGCTCCTTCCTGCTTCGTACCGATCGGATAGTCGCGGATCTCACCCCACGGCAGGCCGAACACGGTCCTCCCGTTCACGCGAAACGGATTGCCCCACCCGGACGGCCGTGCAACGACGACCGTCCCCTCGGGCTTCCTGTACCCGCGCCGGCGGGAGAGCTGGATGCGCTCAAACACGCGATTTCCCTCCCCGTTCATGGTCGTGTCCGTTCTGTGGTTGTGTTCATGCATGCAGATTCCTTCGGTGACGCCCGGCGCACAGCCGGATGGCGTGGAGACGGACTGGTGGGCGGGTTGGTGGGACTGGTCATCGTTCGGACCCGACGCGCTAATCGGTATCGGGACCGGCCTGATCGTCGCCGGGATCGTGTCAGTCGCCGGCCGCAACGCGCAGAGCCGCACTCTCAGCGAGCTCGTCATGGGACAGCAGCAACGCGCGGTGGATGCGGGTAACTCGTTGCTTCGGAGCGGGTTCTCCTACCCGCCGGGGCCGATGCCAGAACTGCTGCCAGACACCAGCAACATGGACCGACTGCGCGATATCGTGCGCTCCGTTCCCCGCGGCGAGCCCACCAAGCCCGTGATCGGCTACGAGTGGGTCGTCGGGGTCGTGGACGCGTTCGACCGCCTCGAAGTTGCCGCGGACACCGTGCTCGGCCATGTGCGCAGGCACGGCGGCGCGTCACCCACTAGCGAGATCACCGAAGCCCTCCTGTGGCGCATTTGGTCGCTCGGGAACGTGAACCCCAAGTACGCGCCCTACCCGATGACGACCGAGCCCCCGCTCCTTGAAGACTGGAATGAAGGCGGTCATCTCGCAGCGGCTCTCGACCCGATCGGTGGCAACCTCGCAGACGACACACCGTTTCGTGACGAGGTCAACGAGTACCTTCGCGCCAGACGCATGCTTGAGCTCTACCGGAACGCGTTCTTCCAGGTGCAGAACACGTTCCGCGCCGAACTCCGCGGCGCCCCGCAGAAGCCGAGAAAACGTGCCTTCGCGGCGGCGTTCGCAAAGGCTCAGCGGCATGGTCGGGACGTGGTCACCCGGGCTCCCGAATCTGAGTAGGTTCCTTCGGTCGGGCGATCCATTCGGAGAGCTGGTCGCGGAGCACGGTCGCAGACGCGACCGTGAGAACGACAGTCGTGCGGATCGGGTCGCCACGGTCGGCGACGTCTAGGCGGAGGTACTCCCCCACCGTTGACGTGCACTCTGCATCCTCGGGCGCGCCAGGGACGCAGTATCCGGGGATGACGGCGAGGCCGACCCAAGCGTTACCGTCGACTCGGCCGGGCCAGACGCCGGAACCCGCGTACGCGCGCACTGTGCCGTCGAGCACGCCGTGGGAGGTCATGCCGATCTCCGGTTTGGATGCGTAGATGCTCATCCCGTCTTCTCCTTGTCGGCCGCTCTCGCGCGGCGCTTCATGTCGGCTTCGATCGCGGCGAATGCGGGCGCGTACTGCTTCACCCACGTCTCCCATGCGACCGCGTACCCGCACTCCGGGGTGCCACACACCACGCGGAGCTCGTCGCCGGCGCGCTCGGGCGCCGCACGCCACAGGTGCGGGTGGGTGCAGTTCGGGCACTGCAGGTACGGGATCGCGCGGAACTGTGCCTCCGAGTCGGGCCATCGGCGCAGCGCGACGCCCATCCTCTTGAGGAGGACGACGGCCGATGTCGCCCCGTCGAGTGTGTTCACCCAGGCGTCGACGTCGATGGTGACGGCGTCGTGCGCGAGACGGATGGCGTCGTCGATGGATGCGGTCGACGGGATGACACGGGCGCCGAGCGCGGTCATGAGCTCGTCGGCGGCGATCCACGGGTCCGGCATGAGGATCGACTTCTCCATCGAGGTGTCGACCCGCTCCCCGATCGCCTGTGCCGGCTTCTCGATCGACCGCAGGTGAGCGATCAGCCACGCGAGGCGCCCGAGCGCGTCGACCACGCGCCGGTAGCAGACGCCGCAGAGGTACCCGTGCTGCGCAGAGCGTGGGATGCACCCACGGCACGCCTGGTTCTCGCACTCGGCGTAGTGCGCCTCGGCGATGCGCTCCCCCGCCGGGGTCATCCCCCGCCTGCGGCAAGGGAAAGGGCGATCCGCTCTGTGGATCGCCCTTGTGGCCTCGTGGTTCGTGACGCATGTCTCGTGCTCGTCAGGCATTCGCGACCTCATCTTTGTCGTGGATACCGAACCGGTCGACCTCAGCACGCTCCGCCTCAGAAAGTGCCCGGGCCGGACCTTCTAGGTAACCCTCGAACTTCTTGGCGATGTTGACGACGATGTCGCCGTCGTACTTCCCGACCTGCTGGGCGGAGGCGAGCCTCACGGAGAAGTCGAGTGCGGCAAAGCGGCGGCGTTCAGCGTCGTTGGCGTAATCGATGCTCATGTCAGAGCCTTTCTGAGATCTGGTCGACGGTGTCGGGTCGGAATGGGTTTGAGATGTCAGTGAGCTCCACCCTGAAGTGGGCGGTCACACCGGGCTGGTGTTCGATGACCAGCCGAGGCTTGTCCATGAACTCCGGCGTATCGTCGGCGACTAACTGGGCGCCGATGCCGCGATCTGAGCCGATCGCGTCGTAGATGACCTTGCAGAGCGGATCAGGGCCATCCGCGTCGCGCTTGTGACGCGTCGGGACAACCCACACAACCTGCACAGAGATGCGCTGCATCTTTGGGATGCGTTGCTGTCGACATAGCGCAGACACGAGTTCGCGGAGGTCCTTTGCCGACTTCGCCTTGACGCGCCAGTGGTTCCGGTCGTTGGAATGCAGCCCCTTGGGCGGGCGCTCGTACGGGAGCTGTAGTACCCAGCTCATCTGTTCCTTCCCGGTAGAGTTCGGGCATGCCGACGCCGCCGCCGACGTTCCCTGTTCCCCTGCCTGTCTCTTTCGGTCCGCACGAAGCGGACTGGTGGATGGTTTGGCTGACTATGGCTGGCATCATCGCGACACTGATCATTGCCCTTCTGACGTTGCGTGCGAACAAGCGAGCCGATGCCTCACGGGCCGTTGCGGAGCGCGTCCAAATCGAGCTCCTTGAGCGGAACGCGCTTCAGTTCAACGAGAGCCAGGCGGCCGCCCGTGAGCAACTCCGGGTGCTCGCCGATCTTGTCTCGAAGTCACAGCCGGGCGCAGCGACGCCATCTCCCGAACCGTCTCCAGGCTCTGTAGAAGGCGATCTCCCCGCGACGGACGTGAAATGGCTTCTCGAGCGGGACACTGCAGTGAAGAACGGATGGTTGATCCGGAACATCGGCACGGCAACCGCGTTCGGCGTCGCCATCCGGGGGCTAACAGAACAGGACACTCAGGACCTGATGATCCCTTATCCCGACCCTGTCGACGCCCCTCCATACACAGCCGTGCCTTTCTCGATCTGGAAGTCGATGGCAAGCCCCCCTGCAACGGTGATCGAAATCACGTGGCGGGATGATCTCGACCGGCCGAACGCTCAAAGAATGATCGCCGTGTAGGGGCTACGCGCTCACGAAGCGACAGCTAGAAGGAACTCGGCGACCGCATGTCCGAGGTCGCGTGCGGCGGGCGGCGTGACGGCGTTCCCGGCCTGCTTGACCTTATCGCGCTTCGATCCGAGCAGCAGGTAGTCGGGAGCGAAGCCCATGCCCGCCTGGATCTCGTGCGGTTCGAGCATCCGGAACCCGGCGTCCTCGACGTCGAGGCTGATCGGCTCGCTCGGCTTGATGAGCGACTGGTGGCCGCCTGTCGTGAGCGTGCGGATCGGCTCGATGACCGGCGTCGACATCTCAGCTCCGCCGAGGTTGTTCCGCATGACGAGGGCGTGGTGGTTGCCCTCCGCGCTGACCGTGTCGATCGGGTGCGTCGCGGGCTTCGCGACGCCGTGGTTTCGCAGCGGGACGAGCAGCCCGGTCTCGTTGCGCGTCGACTGCGTGCGCAGCGGGTCAGCGGCGGATGCGGCGCTCTTGCCCTCGCGGCCCTCGACGGGTACGAGCAACGACGCATGGTTCCCGCCAGCGACGAGCGACGGCAGTGCCTCAGAGATTGGTCGCGACCGCGAGTCGTCCGCACCCGAGAGGTTGTTGACGATGAGCGCATGGTTCGTCGCGGTGGTCACCGTGGGAAGCTCCTCGTCGACGGTCCGCGCGCGGTTCGTGTGGTTGTTCGTCATGAGCAGTGGCGGGATCGCGAGGCCGTGCTCGGCGCTGCCGGTCTGCACCGGCATGGGCGCGTCGAGCTCAGACACCCGCAGGTAGTTCGACCCGGTGGTCACGCCGTCGTACGTGTTCCCGGCCGCCTTCGCGACGATCGGCGCCCAGTGACGCTCGATGCCGCGGCGGATGCGCTCAACCGTCTTCGCGGCGAGCGGCTTGGTGCGGTCGCCGATGCGCGGCGCTGGGAGCGACCAGTCGATGATCGACGCAGCGGGGAGCCAGCCGGGCTCTACGACCTGCCAGCACTTCGGGCACCGGTAGAGGTACTGGGCGCGGTAGCGTCCCCATTGCTCGGTCTTCTTGAACGCTTGCACGGCCTGGATTTCGCCATGCTCCATGCACAGCGCCATCGGGCTGGTCCACTTCCGGACGTTCGGGCCCGTGAGCCCCTTCTTCTTCGAGGCGAGGTCTTCGCGCCACATCACGATGTACATGCGGTCGCGGGACTGCGGGGCAGGCAGGCCGCCGATCTGCGCGTGCATGCTGTTCAGCCACACGAACTGCATCCGATAGCCGAGCTTCTCCATCGCGAGCTGCCACGCCGGGAACTGGTCCCAGCGGTACGCGTCGACGACGTTCTCAAGGATGATCGCCATGTACCGGTGGTGCTCGGCGAAGCGCGGGATGTCCCACATCGTCGCGCGGGACCGGTTCGCAGCCTCGTCGGGCAGCGGCGCGGTACCGTCGAGCTCGAACAGCGCGAGGTCCTGCTGGCGCTGGCGCTTGATGCCCTTCGCGATCGAGTGGTTCGTGCACTCCGGAGACCCCCACAGGACGTGCGTGCGCGGGAAGTAGCGCGGGTCGACCTGCGAGATGTCCGCCTGCGAGTGATCCGTTTCGGGGTGGTTCATCTGGTGCGACTCGATCGCGAGCGCCCAGTGGTTTGCCGCGATGACGACCTTGTATCCCGCTTCGACAAGGCCAGAGGACGAACCGCCGGCGCCGCAGAACAGGTCAGTAACGGTCAGGCCGTTCCACGGGATGTCCGGCTTCTTGTAGCCCACGTTTGTCACGCGGCGCTCCCTTCGATGTCGAGAAGATCGAAGAGCGATGGTGTCGCCTGCTCTCGATCTAGCTCCTGCTGGTACATGACGGCGTCGCGGAACGACGTCGGGTTGAGTTCGGACGCGCGTCCCTCGCGGCCGAGCTTCCGGGCGCGCAGCGGGACCGTGCCGAGGCCGCCGAACGGGTCGTACACGAGGTCACCCTTGTTGGAGTAGCGCTCGATGAGCCGGTCGACGATGTCGAACTGCAGTGGGCAGATGTGGAACTCGAGCGCCCGACGTGACTGCTCACCGTTCAGGGTGAGCATGCGGTTCACGTCGTCCCACACGTCGGGCCGCCACGACCCCGGGTCGAGGCTCTTGAACGTCGACGGCAGCGCGTTCTTCTCTGCCAGCGCCTCGCCCGTCGCGACGTGCGTGTCGAAGTTGTAGACGTTCGCGCGCGACTGATCCTTGAACAACCTCGAGCGGTGCTTCGGTTCGACCGCCGCGAGCTCTTCAGGTGTGAGAAGTCGGTTGCCGGACGAGCGCCAGTCCGCAGCTGCGTCGATCTGCCAGCGTGCGAGTGAGTAGTCCGGGATCTCCTTCGTCACCCGATCGTCGGCGTACCCCTTAGAGCGGTCCGACTGCGGCTTGTGGAAGATCAGGATGTACTCCGGTGAGCCGACGCCCATCTTCGTGCCGTCCTTGCGCATCTCCGTGTAGCCGAGGCGATACGTCTGGTTGTTCTCCCGCACGACATCGGTGGTGACAGTGATCATCCCCATGTAGTCGAAGCCGTGCTTGAGGCCGTGCGCGAGCGCTTCGGCGTGGAACGGCGAGACGGTGGGGATGCCTGCACCAGTGACGTTGCCGAACTGGATTCGGTCCTTCACGTGGCAGGCGTAGATCCGCCCCGGGCGGAGCACGCGCAGGAGCTCCGGGGTGAGGTAGTCCATCTGCTGCCAGAAGTGGAGGTTGTCGTCTGTGTGCCCGAAGTCGTTGTAGCTCGGCGTGTACTCGTAGTGGTTGGAGAACGGGATCGAGGTGACGATCAGGTCGACCGAGTCATCCTTCATGTGATCGCGGGTCTCGACGATGCAGTCGTTCAGCGCGAGCTTCCATCCGGGCCCGGACTTCTCGACGCGCTCCACGCCCATCGCTCTGGTCAGCTCAACGGAGATCGCAGCGGGGTTGAGTCCGAACTCACGGATCACGTCCGACATCGTCTCGGTGAGACGGTCGTGTTCCTCCCACTTCGCGAGGAGGCTGTCGCGAACCTCGGACTCAGTCTCCGCGTAGATCAGCGTCACCGAGCATGCGCGCTTCTGCCCGAACCGCTGGATACGGTGCACCGACTGGATGGTGTCATTGAACTTGTGCGTGACGCCGACGTAGATCGCTCGATTCGACTGCTGCAGGTTCATCCCCTGCCCCAGCTGCACGGGCTTCCCGATCAGCGCGAATGTCTCCTGGTTGCGCCATGCGTCGAGGCGTCGCTCGCTCTCTTCATCGTCGAGACCGCCGTGGACCGATGAGAATGTGAGGCCCTCCGCGGTGAGCATCTTCTCGATGAGCTCCTGTTCAGCGTTGAGGTCGCACCAGAGGATGATCTGGTCCTCGGTACCGTGGTTCTCCACGTGTTCGCGAACGAGCGTCAGCATCCGCGCCACCCGAGGCGTGATCGTCTCGCGCTTCTCCCGCGCCGTGTCGATCAGCGACTTCGCGCCGGCTCGGACGAGGACACCCTGGCCGTCACGGTCGATCTGGTCGGAGCGGATCTCCACCTCGACCGAGTCCCATTCGACGGAGAGCACGGGAAGGTCGTACCCAGCGTCAGAATGACCGAGGTCGGACGGTCGCTGCACGAAGCATGCCCAGGTGTTCAGCCAGAGCCAGAACTCACGCTCCTTGTGCGGGTACAGCTTCAGGTTCCCGGCCTTCGACGAGTCTCGCTGGAAGAACCGTGTCAGCGCCTGGCCAGTGTCCATGATCCCGAGGAACCCGGCGTAGTGGATCAGCTCCTTGTGTCGGTTCGGCGACGGCGTCGCGGTCGCAACGAACCGGTACGGGATCTCGTCGAACAGCCCAAGGAACTCCTGGTACGTCTTCGATCCGAACGAGCGCAGCACGGAGGCCTCGTCCAGGCTCACCGCGTCGAACCCGTCGACCGAGAGACGGCCATCACGCACGCTCTCGTAGTTCGTGACGTAGATCCCCGACCAACCCGGGTCGATCTCTGCCGTGCGGCGGATGAAGCGGATCTCAATGCCGAGGAGCTCACGGCCGTCCCGGACGAACTCACCGCGAACACCGAGCGGGGCGATGATCAGCGCCCTACCGTCGACGACGGGTGAGGCCGGGTGGGTGAGGATCTGGCGCAGTGTCTCCATCTGCATGATCGACTTCCCCAGGCCGAACTTGGCGAAGATCGCACGTCGGCCGCCGAGGATCGCCCACTGGACAATGTCGCGCTGGTGCGGGAGCAGGACTTGGTGCAGGTCGTCGCTGTGGACAGGGAACCCGAACGAGCGATCGAATGCGACCTTCTCGCGCAGGAACTCTTCGTGGGACATCGTCGGCATGCGGAAGAAGTCGGGGGTGAGTATTGCGGATGTCATGCGCTCTCCTTCAACGCCGAAGCCCCCGCGGGGACGGGGGCTTCGGTGGGGACGGGTCGTCGGTTCTGGTCGGGGTTTCGTGGGAGACTGGCCGCGTTGCGGGTTCCGGTGACCTGGCGTCGGAGGAGGCCGAGACGGTCCGCGATCTGCCGATCAGTGAGTCCCTCCTTCAGCATCGCCCGGAGGGTGTCGCGCGCGATGAGGACGGCCTCGCCAGCTCGGGCGCGGTTGGCGGCTGCGCGGCGGTCACCGACTGAGGCGCCGGATCTGGGCCCGCCGCGAGCTCGCCGCGCCTGCCGCTCTGCTTCCGTGAGCTGCGCCGCACGCTCCCGTTCCCCGGCGATGATGTTGGCCGCGCTGACGCCGGCGTCGATCTGCTTCCGGAAGGCGTAGTCGCCCTGGTAGCGGATGCGGAAGTCGCGGCACGTGATCGGTGCCGGGCAGTGGCTACCGCGGCATCCGCGCTGGTAGCCCTCGGACGTGCCGTGCGGGTGGGTGGGATCGGACAGGATGTCGGCGCTCATGCGCTCTCCTTCAGCTGGTGCTTGGCCGCCTGGTAGCCCTTGTACTCCCGGCGGCGTTTCTCGTTCTCGATCCGTTCTTGGCGGCGCGCGTTTCTGTCGGCGGCCTCCTGCCACCTCGCTTGCTCCGCTCGCGCCTTCGACAGCTGGTTGTCGGCGGCTATCAATTCCTTGCGTCGGTTGTCCGAAGCGGACCCTGGCCGTTCGCTTCGGAGACGCGATAGCGGTGGAAATTGCTCGCGGAGCGCCGCCCGCTTGTCGATGAGCGTCAGCCAGTCGAACTCGGTTGGCATCGCTTCACTCCTTCAATGGGAAAGGCCACTACCCGTGTTGCTGTGAGGTAGTGGCCTGTGGATAACTCATCGCTCCTGGGAGCGCATCTTCGATAGAAGATGTAGCTGTAGGTGTAGATGTAGCTGTAGATGTAGTAGCGCCGGTCGTAGGCTCGACCGCGCTTTGGGTCAAACGTTGCCCGTAGCGTTGGTCGTAGCCATGTCGGTGAACGGCAGAAACCCCGGGAAGTCCCACGTGAGTTCCGTCTTCGTCTCGCGAACAGCGACGGCCGGTTGCTTGAGGACCGTCATCACCTGAGGTTTCTCCCACGCGGGGAGCTCCTTGTTCTCCTTTTTGTAGCGCTGCAGTTCATGCACCACGACGGCCCGTATCTTGTTCGACGCGATCGCCCCGTATGCCTTCGCCATCGACACGGCGAGGCGGGGCTGTTTCATCAGTCCGTCGTGTCTGACCCATGAGCGGACCAACACCTCGTCGGTGGTTTGATCAAAGACGCAGAACCACTTGTCGGCGAGCTCCTGCGCGGCGACCATCACATCACCGGATGTCATCTCTCGAGACATCGCAGCGAGACGCCCAGGGTGGAACTCGACGCAGCCGCAGTAATCCAGCTTGGGGTGAGACACGAGCTTGAAGTACAGCGCCTGCGCTTGGGGCGTCAGGTCTCGGAAATCAGCATCAGACCAGATGTCGATGCTGATGTTCGCTCTGTCACGTGCCATGTCGCATCACCGATCTCCTTTCACGGTAGGCGGCGGTCGCCGGGTTCACTCGTCGCATCGGCATGGCTTCACCAGCCAGCAGATGCCGCAGACGACCTCTTTCGGTCCGAGGGTGGTCGGGTCGGGCTTCGGAACGCAGTCGACGTGGCGGAACCGTCCGTCGTCATCCCGCTCGATCTCGTCGCCCTCGTGGATGCGGAAGCCGCAGTTCGCGGCACACGTGCCGTTGTACTGCGCACGGAAGCTCACGACTCGCCCTCCCCCAGCGCGTGCGCCGCTTCGGCGAACGCCGTCAGGATGGCGGCCGCGGCTTCTCCGAGGTGGAACATGAGCTGGACGAACCCGGCGACGGCGGCGGACCAGGCTTCGGCCTGTGCGGCGAGGGCTTCCTTGTCGGGGTCGAACCCGAGCCGGATGAGCGCCTCTCGGGCCGACGCGTCGATCTGACGCTGAACGCGCCGGTTGGCGGCAGCGATCTCTCTGTCGACGTCCATAGTCACGTGTCCTTTCGGGGTCGGCGATCGGCCAGGCTGGTCACGATCGCGAGGTTCTGTGCAGGAGGCTCGGGCACCTTGTCGCCGCGCTGGTAGTCGTCGTCGGCCCACGCGTAGAGCGCTTCGATCCGGGGACCGAAGTAGCGCAGCAGCAGGCCGCCGCTGTTCGGCTTGGGCTTGGGCTCGCCGTTGTCGCGCCACGCCTGCCACGCGGCGGCTCGTTGCGCGTCGAAGTCGGCGCGGTGGATGGGGCGTGAACACGACGCGAACCACTCCCGTTCGCCCGTGAGGGGATTCGGGATGGTGGTGGTGATCGTCGGCTTCTGCTTGCACGGCCCGCCCGAGGGGCGAAGCATCGTGCCGATGCACGCGCTGCGATCTTCCGACATCCGGTATTTCGGGACGTCCTTGCTCAGAATCGTGTAGCGCAGCGTCGGCGAGAGCTCTTCGGCCGTGCCGGAATACCCCATCATCCGGAGCGCCCGGTACGCCCAGTGCTCGCGCGTGAAGGTCTTCACCTTCACCGCGTCCGGTGCGGTCTCCCAGATGTGCAGACCGGCGAGGACGAACAGCTTCAAGTGCTCCGGGAGATCCGTGTCCGCGAAGACCTCCGCGCGCCGCTCCTACGCCTGAATCATGCGCTTGATGTCGACCATGGGGATGCCCTTCTCCGGGCACCCCCGGGTCAGTCTTCGAGGTAGATGAGCCCCCAGTGGTGGAGGAACATCTCCTTGGTGGGGTCGCTCTGCCCTGACGGGAGCGACCATCCCTGCGGCGGGTTGGGTCCGTGTGCGAGGCCGTGGCATCCGGTGTGGTTGCCCCACCCGCACAGCGCGACGATGTTCGCCGCCGTGTGCTTCCCGCCACGGGATCGGTACTTCCGGTGATGCAGCTCGAGGGGTGCGACCTTGCCGCACCCCTCGCACCGGCCGGCCGCGCGCTCGCGCACGGCGGCGCGCACCTTCGCGGGGATCGCGCTCACGCCGGATCAGCCGCGATCGCGAGGCAGGTCGCGTCGTACGCTTCACGCCAGGTCTCATACCCCTGGTTGAGGGTGCCCGGGTATGCCTCACCGGAGTCGCGGCAGGTGTCCACCCACCAACGCCCCGTGGACTTGCCCCGCCAGACGTGGGGCTTCATCGCACGCCCCCGAACCCGAGGAGCTCGGCGAGGTGTTGGGCTTCGCTGAGCCGCAGCGGCCGTGTGCCCTTCTCGATCTGCGAGACGGTGGCCTGCGACCACTTGAACCCGCGTCGAGTCATCGCGGCGGCGAGGTCCCGTTGTGACTTCTCGGAACGTTCGCGGGCGGCTGTCACGTCGGCGCCGATTTCCGAGTCGGACTGGGGTGCGCTGATCGTTGCCGGCGTTACCGTCTTGGTCGGGGCGACGAGGATGCCGAGGTTGCGGATGGCGCGGGAGATCGCGGCCGTCTCGGCTGATTCCTGTGGGCGAAGTCGGACCAGTTCGTCTTCGTCGTTCTCCCCTCGCGTGGCGTGCGCGACGGCGTCGGGGCGTTCCGACGCGCTGTTCTTCCGCACGTACGCGCGGACAGTGAAGACCTGGAATGGGAGGCTCTGTCCGTCGTCGATGACACGACTCTCAACCTCGGGAAGGATGCTGCCCTCCGGGTACTTCGCCCAGAACGCTTCGACCCGTTCCATCGCCGTTGCGACGTCCTCGAACGTCTCGGGCTTGGGTGTGCGCTGCAGCTTGGATCTGCGGTTGTCTTCGGGGAGCTCGATGATGCTCATGTCCGTTCTTTCTGACCATCACGCGGTGGTGTCGTAGTTGTCTTGGAAGTCGTAGATCGCGTACATCGGGACGTCGATGATCCCGATGGGGCCGCCGTTGCGGTTGTGGTAGCCGGGCCAGACGCCCGACTGCACGCACTCGGCGTACCTCTCGCGCGCCGCCTTCGCCTTCTCGATTCCGATACGTCTGGCGTCCTCGCTGAGGACGTGAACGTTCGTGAGGTAGGGCGCGTTGGCTTCCACGACGACGAACAGCCACGGCTTCCGCTCGCCGGTGATGAGTTCGTAGAGGTGGTCGTACCAGCCGTACTGAACCTCGTATCCGAGGTTGAACACCTGCTTCGCGAAGCCACTCTCGGACGCTTCGCCCGACATCGTCTTGAGGTCTCCAAGCTCGGGGCCCTCGGAGTCGAGCCGGCCGCGCATCCGCACGCCTGTATCGGGGTCGGTGGCGAACATCGACACCTCCGGCTTCCCGCGCTCGAATAGGGCACGGGCGGTGTCGTTCGCGAGGACCGATTCGACCATGATGTTCACCACTCGAGCAGTGGCCCTCTTTACGGGGATCAGTCCGTGATCTCGCGCGTCGGCCTCGAAGGCCTTCGCTGCTTTTGTGCTGATCGCACCGTTCGATGCCAGGACGTTGTCGAGCTCCTTGCCCTCGAACTCGAACAGTTCGGGCCCGTTGCCGTCTGGGTAGACGGCGATCTGTGCGCCGACGCCGAGGACCTTGGAGTGGACGGCGGACCCGAGGTCGAACTCGGCCTTCGGTTCCTCCGGCTGGGACGCGTAGTGCTTGTAGTGGGCGGGAGACTTGAGGATCTTCTTCGCCCCGGTCGAGCTGAGCCCGGGCAGGCGGTGGTAGATCGTCTCTTCGAGCCCGTAGACCAAGCCGTCGTAGTCGGTCACGATGACTCCTTCCAGATGATGTGGGGGCAGGTCATCCACACCGTTGGGTGGTGGCTGATAACGACGTGCCCGACGTTGTGGCAGAGGGCGCAGTTACTGGTGGGCACGGGGATCACCGCTCATCGCTGCGTGTTCGCGTCGCACGAGGTCGTCGTCCCCCGCGCGCATGGCTGCGTTGAGGTCGACGGCGAGGGTGAGCAACGTCGCGTTGTGCGTCCCGTTCTCGACGTCGACGCGGGACACGACCTCGTCGTGTACTTGGGCGAGCGCATCGAACACCGCTTGATGCTGCAGTCGAGTCAGGTCGCTCCACTGGATGTCTTTCAGCATCAGCGGGCCAGCCGTTCGTACTTCGCAGCATCGATGAACTCGAATCCTGCGTGAACGATCAGCGCCGCAGCGAACGCAGCCAGGGCGCCGCTGACGGGCGCGAGTTCGATGGTGAATGCGAGAACGGCCAGCGCGATAGCGATCGCTGCTCCCGCGAGGAATGTCAGGCCGGCGATTCGTCTCCTCCTCGCCCACCTGGACCACATGCTGTTCATGGATGCCTCCGCAGCTTCTCGTTCACGTGCGAGCGGCGGCCTGTGCCGGCGCAATCGACGCACTCGATCTCGTCTTCGTAGTCACTGCCCTTGACCGTTGTGGCTCCCCACCCGAAGCAGGGACGGCAGTAGTCGTGGATATCTGGGTTGGGTCGGCGGCTCATGCGCGGACTTTCTCGGGTCGCGGGTTCTGATCCCAGAGCTCCTGCGACGTCCAGAGGACGGTGCGGATGCACACGTGTCCGGTGCTGTCAGTCACCGCCGACACCGCGATGCGGTCACCCACGTACAGCCAGGCGGCGTGGTTTGTCGCCCACAGCACTCGTGCCGGTGCGCGGAGAGCGATGAGCACCTCCTGGAAGGTGAGGCCCGCCTGACGTCTCATCAGGTCGAAGCGCTCTCTCGCGTGCTCTGAAGTGGACAGCCGCTCGAGATCGATGACCGGCGCTCCCGGCCGCCGTTCGGTGTATCCGAGCGGGTCGATGCTCGCGGCGCCGTACCGGTCCTGCATCGACTGAAGCATGAGCCTCGCCTTACCCGCGGTGATATTCGTCGGCACCTCGCGCCGAGCCCCATCAGGGAACTGGTACGCTACGGTCGCTGACGTGCGCTGTACTCGCACGGCGCCCATGGCGCGGAACTCTCGGTCGAGACGCTTTGCCGCGTGCTTGAAGTACTCAGATCCCACTGCGCACCGCCGGAGAAAGGTAGGTGCGGTGGAAACCGCGGATGACGCCCGCGCCGACAGGATTCGGCCGCTCCGAATCGCGTCGGATCGCTTCGTCGACATCGACCTCGAAGTCCCTGATCCTGACGTTCGCACCGAGCGACCGCACGAAGTTGATCAGCTTCTCGTTGTAGACCGGGTTGAGGTTGGTGTTGTCTACGACGATGTCCTTGCCTGCTTCGATCAGCGCGCGAATGGTTGCGTTCTGCACTCGCGTCACCACACGCTCATCGACTCCATGTGGCCGACCGAAGACCGCCATTCGGATGTCGTCCCGGTTCACCCTCCCGCGCTCGTCGGGACGCTCAGCCACCCATGACCGCGCCCATGTGCTCTTCCCCGAACCGGGGATGCCCCGAGTCAGAATCGCTTCGACCATTGCCAGCTCCTTCGCTTGATGTCGCAAGAGAGGCCCGGACGATTCCCACTCGTCCGGGCCTGCTTCCTCCCGTACGCGGTTCCCCAGAACCGCTGGCACCCCAGATGCCGTGAGCGACCGCATCCCCATGCGTCGCTGCATCCCCGCACCCCAGTGCGGGAAGAGAAGAGGGGCTGGCGTGTGATGCACCAGCCCCTGGGGGTCTCTCGGGAGTCACGGCGGTACTCCAAACCGCCTACAGACTCAGAACCGATCCCCTTGGGCGCGCCGGGGACTCGCTCCCCCGGTGTCTGCTGCGTCGCGCGGGTTCGAGCCGTTCCTAACCGGTCGTCGCTGCGCGTCTACGCAGCTCACGGTCGTGTAGCGAACACGCCATCCCTCGCGGGCATGACGAAGCGTGTTCCCCGTAGCTCTCGAACCAAACTGTTCGCGCACCCTTGGGTGCGTCTTTCCCTTCGACCCCACACGATGGGGGTCCACTCGCTCGTTCCTGCACCCCGGCATCTCCACCTACCCGATGGCCCCGTAGCGTGCGTGCTTGTCTTCCCCGTAGGTAGTCCCCTGTGGGGTTCATGGGTTGCTGACGTTCGGTGCCGGGATCTACCGGGCCGTGACGTCGGGAAGACATATCAGCGTGTCTCTCGTGTGGAATTGTGATGGTGCAAGCGCTCCCCGTTTCCGGGTACGCCGAGTAGCGCTACCCCCAGCGACGGGAGTAGAGCCGGATCCTGTGGCGGGGATCAGCCGGACAGAGCCACCAAAGTGACGTTCGTGGGGTTCGTCTGCGGGCACCGGGTCGAAGCGAACTGAGTCACGACGTCACTCAGCCCTTCACCTTGTTGAGCTCGCGGCAGTATGGGCAGCGCCCCGGCTTGATCGAGCACACCTCGTCACAGTGTCGGCACCAACGCGACCCGTTTCGATCGACGAAGACGAGGCCACACGGGCATTCAGCGAGGTTCATCGCACACCTCCAGCGCTCTTGCATGAGTACGGGCGGTTGTCACGACGACTAGAACCAGTCACCACAACCGGGTCCTGTGCTTCACGCTCAGCCCAATACCGGGCCGACGCACGAAACTCCAAAACCAGGTAGCCGAAGATCGCGGCTATGGTTGCCGGGACCGCGAACCAGATCGGCATGGTGTCCATCAGGCACCCCCTACGATCGGGTCATGACCTTCACTCCGGATGTGGCGGGCATCATGGCCCAGGTCCTCGCCGTCCTCCTGCTCGCTACCGCATTCGCGCCGGCATACCGCGGACAGCTCGCAATGCGCACCATTCGAGACGAGAACGGGGAGTACCACCGTGTCCCTACCCGACGTCGCGCCGCCGTGGGCAAGTACGCCAAGGTCAGGATCTTCCTGCTGTGCTTCGTCCTCGCCGTCGTCTTCGCTGACTGTCTGTTCGTGATGTACGACGTCACCCTCGACGACTCGCTGGGGGCTTCCATCCCCATCGCCGCCAACACCAGCGCCCTCGCCTTGACCCTGGCGAACATTGGGTTCGCGATTTACGACCACGCCTCCGACGAGCGCCAACACGGTGCTGACTGACACGATCGCCAAGCCGACAATCTCTTCGACGCTCACGACGCCACCGCCTCGAGGTGTCGCGCTAGGAACCTGCGGATTGCGGGGAGCGCGGGCTGGCGGATGTAGAGGGTCTGTCGCACCTGGCCGTTGTGGTGGCGTGGGGCGTTGTGCTGTGGCCGGAGTGCGAACTTCTCGCCGTGAGCAGCGGCGGCCCGATACTCGACCTCGTCGACCATTCGGTTCTGGGACTCCGACCAGCGGCGACCGATCTTGTGCCGGTACACCCAGCCAGCCGCGATGAGACGATCCCGCAGCTCGGACTCCTTCACGCCGAGCTCGGACGCCGCGGACCGGAACGTGGCCACGTCGTCGCGGTCGACGAACTGCTCCACGTACTCGACCTTCGGAGCGTCCTCCGCGACCTTCGCCTCGAGTTCCTTCACCCGGTTCGACGTGATCTGCAGGGCACGCGCAACGATCTCGTCATCCGAGATCGGCGCCGACACCTCCTGCTTGCGAGTCTGCACCGCGAAGTACTGCTGCAAGGCCGCGATCTCAGGCTTCGACCCATCCGCGTTCTGGAACAGGATGTAGCAGGCGTACCGGGTCAGCTGCAGGTCTTCGATCTCGCGGCGTGCGCCCTTCCCTGTTGCGATCATCTTCGTGACCCCACGAAAATGATCCGCGGCGTGCAGGCCAGATGCGTCGACGGAGGAGATCGCCCGGTTGATCGCCTTCGACCAGTTCTCCCAACGCTCGTAGCCGGCGAAAGGCATGAGGTCACGAGCGGACCACATCTCACCATCGGTGAGGGTGATGATCTTGAGGTCGTCGAGCTGTGCGCTCAGGTTGATGGTCGCCATCAGAGCGCCCCCATGTCTTCCTCTGGCAGTTCGTTAATGAACCGCGTTGCTTCAGACACGGGGATGATCGCCTTGGTGCCTGAGTACTTCGGAGTCAGGTGGCCGCGCTTGATGTGGTTGTAGATCTGCTGGTCAGAAACACCGATGGCTGCAGCGAGCTGCGGCACCGTGTAGGCAAGCCGCTCGACTTTCAGAATCGCCTTCAATTGGGCACCTCCTGGAGCGCAAGAAGGCCACCAACCGCCACGTGCAGCCGGAGCGGGACATCCTCGCTGTTGAAGATGTCCTGCGCCTGCTGATGCGTGAGACTGATGGCCTTCGATACGTTCACCGCCTGCGCGGCGAGTCTTCTGTTTGTCATGTATGAGACGGTAGTACTCATATTTGGTTAATGCAAGCCAATGTGACAATGATTTTGCCAACTATGAGAAATCACGCCTCTAGGATGGATTCATGCCTCCAGTTAAGAAGCCCCAGACGTTCGACGAGCACGTTGGCAGCGTGGTCGGTGGTCTCGCCCGTTCCCACGGCGGCCGCCCGTTCCTCGCGAGCCTCCTTGACTGGTCAATGCAGACCGTTCACCGGCGAGTTTCCGGATCGCACGGATTCACAGTCAAGGAGCTGCAGGTCATCGCTCCTGCGATCAACAGCACCCCAGAAGAGATCATCGACCAGGCTCTCCGCAACTTCGGAGGAGGCTCGAAGGAAGACGGCCTTCGGAAACTGATCGCGCAAGAGCGCATCGAACTGGTGTCCGAGCCGCCCGCTAGTCTCGACGCTCAGCGGAAAAAGAAGACGCCGGCAGAGATGACCGACGATGAGTTGGAGGCGGAGCGCAGTGCAGCGAGTACCGACCCTGAGCACCTCGAGGACGAACCTGACCACACCTAGAGGGCGGTCATATGACCCCTGGGAGCACGCAGAGTTGCTCGGAATCGAGGTCATCGTTCGACGTCTTCGGACCGCAAACGGTCGATGGTTCCCGGAGTACGGTCAGATCCTCATCAGCGACAAGCTCCGGGTGGGACAACAGCGTCTGGTTCTCGCTCATGAGATCGGGCATGGCGCCCTCATGCATCCCGACGATCGCCCGAAGCACGAAAAGCAGGCCGACCAGTTTGCGGCCCGGAATCTCATTGATCCGGAGGAACTGGCCGACCTGTACAAGTGGTGCCCTGACGAACAGAAGATCGTTCATGAGCTTGGGGTGACTACCCGTCTATTTCGAGCTTTCGTCCTGGCGCCGGTTGCGTGAGGATCCCCGACAGCTTGTGCATCGCATCTTGAAGGCGCACCGCGTCCGAACGGGACTTGTAGGCGCGAGTCATCGAGCGCGTTGAGTGGCCGACGATCTCTTGGATGAGATCCTCAGACACTCCTGCCAGGTACAGGAGATCGACTGTCGAGTGTCGAACGTCGTGCAAGCGCACGCGCCGCCCGGCACCGAAGACCTCATCGCGCAACTTGGGCCATTCGACAGAGATACGGTCTGGGTCGGGCGGAGTCGCGTAGCCGTAACGGCCATGCCGGCCGGCGAACAGCAGCCCCCACTCGTTCGGCTCCATCGAATCCATGTGCTCAAGCAGTACCGTTCGAAGGGGTTCTACCAGTGGGATCACGCGCCACCCCGCCTTCGATTTCGGGCGGGTCATGTGCAGCCCACCCGAGATCTGCCTTGCCTCATAGTTGTTGGGCATCTGCAACTTGCGGAACGGGCAGTTCCCCGCGCGCGCAAATCCGCATGGCTTCGTGCAGCCATGCGAGTAGGCAAGGCGCTGAATCTGCCAGGACAGGTCGAGGACCTCGCCGACGCGGTCAATTTCCAGGCCTGCGATCTCTCCTCGGCGGGCCGCGGTGAGCAGGTAGGTCAGCCAGAGCGCCCTGTCTGGATGGTTCATGAGGTGCCGCAAGAGCAGGACCGCGTCATCCAGTGTGAACACGTCGAGGTCTGGCACTCCGGCGAGGGGCGGTTCGACACGACTCGCCGGATTGATCAGCAGTACGCCTTCCCGGACCGCGAACTCGAGCGCGGATGACGCGTAGTGAAACGCGTTCCTCGACGTCGTGGCCGAGAGCCCCTTACCTCGCACGTACGTCTCGATGCGCCGAATTCGGTCAGGGTCAAGCCGCGCGATGCGCGTGGTCGGGCCGAGCGCTGGAACGATGTACTGCTCGATGTACGTTCGGTAGGTGTCCGCAGTGCGAGGCCGCTTCCTCGGGACGATCGCGATCCTCATCCACTTGTCGAACCACTCCCTCACTGTGGGCGATGCCGTTGGAACCCCGCCTAGGTGATGCTTCTGTTGACGGAGGTCGCGGAGGGCGGCATTGGCCGCGGAGCGCGTCTCGAAGCGCTGCACCTTCCGGTTTCGAAACGGCTCACCTGTGTCTTTCCATCGAACAGGTGGAAGCTCGATAGCGACCGCCCAAAGACCGGTACGTGCTTCCTTGTAGATCGCCCCGTCGCCTTGCCGCCCCCTGCTCTTCTTTCGAGCGCCCATCTAGTCCCTCTTCTCCCGTGAGCCGACCACATCTGCTGATTGATCAGTCCTACATGCGTTTGTCTTCTACGGATGTTCCGCGAGCGGATCATCACTGCTCCTTCCGGCCAAGGTTGGTGTAGCCATTCGTGTAGCCAACGTCAATGGTTCTCGTTGGCTCTGTTGGCTACATTGGGTAGTCTAATGGCCATATTTGGAAACGCGCAAGTCAGAAGTGCTCAAGCACCGGTTTCCGGTACCGTAGGTCGCAGGTTCGACTCCTGTCGGGGGCACATCAGCAGAAGGCCGCTCTTCGGAGCGGCCTTCGTCGTTGGTCGGCGAGAGCTCGCCGGCCTGCGTCGCGCGGACGTCGGCGATTGCCGTGCCGGCGGTTCGAGAGCACGATGTCTGACATGGGATTAGCGGACTACCCGGTGAGGGCTTCCATCGGCGTCACCGATATCGGACGAGCGGCCGCCTTCTATGAAGGGGTGCTGGGCCTCGCCGCCGAGCGGAGCGGACCGAGCGCCGGCATCGCGGAGGGCGCTCGGTTCTACGCCTGCGGCGACGGGACCATGCTCAACGTGTTCGAGACGCCGACCGCGGGCTCGACGCGCTCGACAGTCGCCACGTGGTACGTCGACGACCTCGATGCGGTCGTGGCGGAGCTGACGGCTGCGGGAGCCGAGTTCGTCCGCTACGACGGTTTCGGCCAGAACGCGGCCGGCATCGGCCCTCGGGCGGGCGGTGGGCGGATCGCCTGGGTCGAGGACCCGGACGGGAACACGCTCGCCATCGAATCCGACAGCTGAGGCCTTCCGGCGACACCTCAGGCGAGACGTCTCGGGGCAGCACGGATGACAGACGGTAGCCTGGACGGGTGCCCTCCCTCGTCTCCGCCGGTTCGACGCGCGCCCCGCAGCGCCTGTCGTCGGCGACGCCGATGACGGAGTGGATGCGCGTCGTGCTGCACCCGGGGACGAACGGGTGGACGAGCGTGTGGGGCACCCTCTCGCACGGTGAGATCGCGGGCTGCCCGCCGCCACGCGGCTAGCCGCGCCGGATGGCGCGGCCTGTTCGCATCGACCGCCCATCTCTCCCGTGAGGTACCCCTGTGTCTTCGTCGTCCCCTGCCCGTTTCCGTCTCGCGCCGCATGAGCTGTGGCGCGGTATCCGCTCCACCGCCCGCAGCGAGGTGCTCGGTGGTGCGCTGCTGCTCGCGGCGACCGTCGCGGCCCTGATCCTCGCCAACTCCCCCGCCGCGCCCTGGTACGAGGCCGTGCGCGACGTGCGCTTCGGCATCCCCGAGCTCCACCTGGAGCTGAGCGTCGGCGCGTGGGCCGCCGACGGGCTGCTCGCCGTGTTCTTCTTCGTCGTCGGGCTGGAGCTCAAGGAGGAGTTCGTCGCCGGGCGACTCCGTGACCCGCGCCGCGCCGCGCTGCCCATCGCGGCGGCCGTCGGCGGGGTGGTCGTGCCCGCGCTGCTGTTCCTCGCGGTCAACGCCGCGGCCGGCCCCGAGGTGCTGCGCGGCTGGGCGATCCCCACCGCGACCGACATCGCGTTCGCGGTGGCCGTGCTCGCCGTCGTCGGCCGGTTCCTCCCTCCGGCGCTGCGCGTGTTCCTGCTGACCCTCGCCATCATCGACGACCTCATCGCCATCACGATCATCGCGACGTTCTACACCGAGACGATCCAGGCGCCGTGGCTCATCCTCGCGCTGCTGCCGCTCGCCGGGTTCGCGCTCGCGGTGCAGAACGGCGTGCGCTCCTGGTGGCTGCTGCTCCCCCTCGCGGTGGCCGTGTGGGTGTGCGTGCACGCGTCGGGGGTGCACGCCACGGTCGCCGGTGTGCTGCTCGGGTTCCTCGTGCCCGTGCGAGCCACCGCACGCACGCGCGTGCAGACCGGTACCGATGCGGACGGCGCCCCGGTGTACGACGGGCTGGCGGCGCACTTCGCCGACCGCTGGGGTGTCGTGGCCACGCTGTTCGCCGTGCCCGTGTTCGCGTTCTTCGCCGCGGGAGTCGACATCGGTGGAATCGACGGCCTCGTCTCCGCGCTGACCGACCCGATCACGGTCGGCATCGTCGTGGGACTCGTCGTCGGCAAGCCGGTGGGCATCCTGCTGACGACCTTCCTCCTCAGCCGCGTTCGGGCGCTGCGTCTCGACGAGACGCTGCGCTGGCCCGACCTGGCCGGCATGTCGCTGCTCGCCGGGATCGGCTTCACCGTGTCTCTCCTGGTCGGCGAGCTGGCTTACGGCAGCAGCAGCGTCGCCGACGATCACGTGAAGATCGGGGTGCTGGTCGGGTCCCTCGTCGCGGCGGTGCTCGGCGGTGTGGTCCTGGCGCTGCGCGGTCGGCGAGCCCGGAGCGCTGCGCGGGACCGGGCGGAGGCATGACGGCCTCGCGGCGAGCGGAGGTATGACGGCCTAGCGGCGGGCGGAGGCGCGTCCGGGGCGTTTCGGCTGCTTCCGCTGACGCTCCTCCGCGCGCCGAAGCACCCGCGCCTCGGACGCGGCGCGGGCCTTCGGGCCCGACAGGATCCGCACCAGGACGTAGGCGACGGCGAGCGAGATCAGCGCTTGCAGCATGCGCGGGATCACGTCCGGATACGACGCGTTGAACGAGATGCCGTAGGAGTACACGAGGCCGATTCCCGCGAGCGCCCACGGGTTGTCCCGGCGGGTGAGGAAGCCCATGACGAGCGTCAGCACCACGGCGAACACGACGATCCCTATCCAGCCCTCGAAGATGTAGACGTTGCCGAGCATGGTGGCCGACTGCGAGCTGGTCGGCGCACCGCCGAGCGCGATGCTCATCTGCGAGCCCGTGTCCAGTGGTGGGCGATCCGGGTCGAGGAACCCAGGAATCAGACCAATGCGGAACAGCGTCGGGATGTCGAGGACCTCAAGACCTGCCGGCCTGGGGACGAATCGGGCGATGAGAGCCATCTGCGTGTCCAGTTGAAGGCGCTCCAGAGGCGCATCCGCACTCACCGCGCCCGGGCCCGAGACGGATGCTCGACGCAGGGAGTCACGGAAGTCGTAGATCGGCGGCCAGAGGATCGGGATGGCTGCGAGCACGATCACGAGCGTCCGCAGGCGGATCAGCTTGGCGAACAGGGCCAGGATCACCACCGTGAGGATCAGCGCTGCGGACTGCCCGAGGATGGCCCGCATGAGCCCCTCCCACAGGAACACCACCGCGGCGATCGCACACACCCAGAGCGCGGTCGCGCGCGTCACCTGCCCCTGCCGGAAGAGCCAGAGGACGAGAGACACTCCGAACAGCACCCAGAGCGTGAAGGGCGCTGCGATCGAGACGATCGGCGATTCGGAGGCGACACCGATCTGCACCGCATACGAGCCGCGCCCCCCGAGCGTGGAGATCACGGTGGCGGCCACGCCCACGGCGAATACGGTGAACGCCGCGCGAGCGGTGATCGGCTTCGCGGTGGCTTCCGGCATCTTCAGCGGTTGCACCATCAGCTCGATGAACAGGGCGACGGCGATCGTGACGGCACAGATCGCGAGGATCAGCCCGAACGGCTGTGTCCCCTTCAGGGCAGCGGGAATGACCACCATCGCCGCCAGCTGGATACCCAGCAGGATCGTGACGGGGAAGCGCTCGACCCGCATACGGCTCGGGTCGCCGACGATGGGCTTCAGCGTGGGGGGCTGCAGAGGCACAAGGGCAACCATACGGGGTTGCGGAACGTCCGAGAGGGCGACGGGCTCGCCATCCGAGCCGTGAGCCAGGGCATTCCGCGGGAAGCGACGCCGGAGTAGGGTGCGGGGCATGACGCTGATCGAGGACCTGCGCACGAGCGAGGAACGACTCTCCCGGGGCGACCTCGCGTACTACCGGGACATCTGCCGCGACGACGCCCTGTTCGTGATGCCGGGCATGGTCGCGACACGGGAGGAGGCGATCGCCGGACTCGAGCACGCCGACCCGTGGGACTCGTTCGACCTGAGCGCGGTGCAGGTGCGCGAGCTCGGCACCGACGCCGCCGCCATCGCGTATCGCTTCGAGGGACGCCGCGGCGCACAGACCTACACGGCGGACATGGTGTCGACGTACGTGCGCGAGGGCGGACGGTGGCTGCTCGCCGTGCACCAGCAGACCCCGGCCTGAGCGCACGGGCGTCGGGCCGGGGTCTGCGGGCGGTCAGCGGTCGAGGATCTCGCGGGTCGTGACCTCGGGGCGCAGGTCGAGTCGGCGCAGCAGCTGCGCGTTGAGGGCGACCACGATCGTCGACAGCGACATGAGCACCGCGCCGACCGACATCGGCAGCACGAAGCCGATCGGGGCGAGCACCCCGGCGGCCAGCGGCACCGACAGCAGGTTGTAGCCGGCGGCCCACCACAGGTTCTGCTTCATCTTGCGATACGACGCCCGCGACAGCTCGATCACCGACAGCACCGACCGCGGATCGTCGCCCGCCAGGATCACCCCGGCCGATGCGATCGCGACGTCGGTGCCCGCGCCGATCGCGAGCCCCACGTCGGCCTGCGCCAGGGCGGGGGCATCGTTCACGCCGTCGCCCACCATCGCCACCCGGCGACCCTCGCGCTGCAACTCCTGCACCTTCGCGGCCTTGTCCTCGGGTCGCACCCCGGCGAACACCCGGTCGATGCCGAGGTCGGACGCGACGGTCTGCGCCACCGCCTCCGCGTCGCCCGTGATCATCACGACCTGCACCCCGCGGGCGTGCAGCGCGTCGACCGCCTCCCGCGACTCCGGCCGCACCTCGTCGGCGAGCGCCAGCGCACCGATCACACGGCCGTCGCGCAGCACGTGCAGGATGATCGCGCCGTGCGCGCGCCACCCCTCGGCCGCCGGCAGCTCCTCCGCGCCTTCCTCGGTCAGCAGGTGCGGGCCGCCGACGCGCACCGTGGCACCGTCGACCGTCGCTGTGACGCCCACCGCGGGCGACGACGAGAAGTCGCGGCTCGCCGGCACCGTCAGCCCACGGTCGCGCGCGGCCCGCACGATCGCCTTCGCCAGCGGGTGCTCGCTGTCCGCCTCGGCCGCAGCAGCCAGGGCGAGCACCGCATCGGCGTCGTCCCCGCCGACCGTCGACACCTCCGACACCACCGGCTCGCCCTTCGTGAGCGTGCCCGTCTTGTCGAAAAGGACCGTGTCGACCGTGCGCATGCTCTCCAGGGCCAGGCGGTCCTTCACCAGCACGCCGCCGCGGGCCGCGCGCTCGGTGGCGATCGACACCACCAGCGGGATCGCGAGCCCCAGCGCGTGCGGGCAGGCGATCACGAGCACCGTGATGGTGCGGACGACCGCGTCGTCGGGCAGACCGACCAGCGTCCACACGACCGCGGTGATCGCCGCCGCTCCGAGCGCGAACCAGAACAGCCAGCCCGCGGCCGTGTCGGCGAGGCGCTGCGCCCGCGAGGACGAGTTCTGCGCTTCCGTCACGAGCCGCTGGATCCCCGCGAGGGTCGTGTCGTCTCCGGTCGCGGTGATCTCGACGCGCAGCCCCGAGTCGGTCGCCACGGTGCCCGCCGTGACCGGGTCGCCCGCACCGCGCGACACCGTCCGCGACTCCCCCGTCACCATCGACTCGTCCATCGAGGCACGACCGTCGACGATGCGGCCATCGGCGGGGATGCTGCCGCCCGGCCGCACCACCACCACGTCGCCCACCCGCAGGTCGGCCGGCGACACCCGCACCACCTGGTCGCCCTCCACGCGCTCGGCCTCGTCCGGCAGCAGGGCCGCCAGCGAGTCGAGCGCGGACGTCGTCTGCGCGAGCGACCGCATCTCGATCCAGTGCCCGAGCAGCATGATCACGATCAGCAGCGCGAGCTCCCACCAGAAGTCGAGCTCGTGGTGCAGCAGTCCCAGGCTCGCACCCCACGACGCCACGAAGGCCACCGTGATCGCGAGCGCGATCAGCAGCATCATCCCGGGCTTGCGCGCCCGCAGCTCGCTGACGGCGCCCACCAGGAACGGCCGCCCGCCCCACACGTACATGACGGTGCCGAGCACGGGAGACACCCACGCCAGACCCGGGACCTCCGGCAGCGAGTAGCCGAGGATCATCGCGAACATGCCGGACAGCGCAACCGTCGGCACCGCCAGCACGAGCATGATCCAGAACAGCCGCCGGAACTGCCCGACGTGGTCCCCGTGGCCGCCGTGACCGCCGTGACCCGCGTGCGCGTCGTGACCGGCGTGGGCCTCGTGACCCGCGTGCGCATCCTGACCGCCGTGGGCCTCGTGACCCGCATGGGCCTCGTGCGCGTCGTGACCCGCGTGCGCATCCTGACCGCCGTGGGCGTCGTGACCGGTATTGGCCTCGTGAGCCGCGTGCGCGTCGTGACGTGCGTGCTCATCGTGCGCGTCGTGACGGGCGTCCGCGGGGGCGGGGTCGTGGTGCGGGGTGCTCATGGTGTTCCCTCCAACGTCGATGATGCCGTGCGGGGCCGCCGTCGGGCAGCCCCGCACGGTGCGGCCGCTCAGGCGGCCGCGATGTACTTCGCGGGGTCGGCGTCGAACGCCGGACCGCAGCCCGCGCAGCAGAAGTGATAGCGGGTGCCCTCGTAGTCGCGGAACAGCCCGGCGGCCTCGGCCTGCGCGATGACCACGGGACTGCCGGCCATCACCGGGCACGTGGTCATGCCCTCGGCGTTCGACGCCAGCAGGTCGGGGCGCCCCTCGGCGGCGACACCGCCGGCGGCCGGGACGCTGCAGCAGGATCCTGCGGGGGAATCGGACATGTCGGTACTCCTCTTTCTCGGGGTCACTGGGCGTCCACCGCCGTGCTGCGGAACGACCGCAGGCGGAGGCTGTTGCCGACCACGAAGACGCTGGAGAACGCCATCGCCGCGCCGGCGAGCATGGGGTTGAGCAGGCCGAGCGCCGCGAGCGGGATGGCCGCGACGTTGTACGCGAACGCCCAGAACAGGTTGCCCTTGATGGTGCCGAGCGTGCGTCGGGAGAGACGGATCGCGTCGGCCGCGCTGCGCAGGTCGCCGCGCACGAGGGTGATGTCGCTCGCCTCGATCGCCGCATCGGTCCCTGTTCCCATCGCGAGCCCCAGGTCGGCCTGCGCGAGGGCCGCGGCGTCGTTCACGCCGTCGCCCACCATCGCGACCACCCGGCCCTCGTTTTGCAGCCGGCGCACCACCGCGACCTTGTCGGCCGGAAGCACCTCGGCGATCACCTCGTCGATGCCGACCTCCGCGGCGATCTGCTCCGCGACCGCGCGGTTGTCGCCCGTGAGCAGGACGGGGGTGAGCCCGAGCCCGACGAGCTGGGCCACGGCCTGTGCGCTCGTCGCCTTGACCGTATCGGCCACCACGAGCACGCCACGCGCCGCGCCGTCCCAGCCGACAGCGATCGCGGTCTTGCCCTGGCGCTCCGCCTCCGCCTTCGCCTCGGCGAGCGCGGACGGCAGATGCTGCGACCAGTCCGCCAGCAGGGACGCACGACCCACGATCACGGCGTGACCGTCGACCACGCCCTGCACGCCACGGCCCTCGATGTTCGTGAAGTCCTCCGGCGCGGGCAGCGCGCCCAGCTCCCTCGTCGCCGCGGTGGCGACGGCCTGGGCGATCGGGTGCTCCGAGGCGTCCTCCAGCGCTCCCGCGAGGCGCAGCAGGTCGGCGCGCTCCACGCCGTCCGCCGTGTGCACGGCCGTGAGAGTCATGCGCCCCGTGGTGACGGTGCCGGTCTTGTCGAGCACGACCGTGTCGACCCGGCGCGTGGACTCCAGGATCTCGGGCCCCTTGATGAGGATGCCGAGCTGAGCGCCGCGACCCGTGCCGACGAGCAGCGCGGTGGGCGTGGCGAGTCCGAGCGCGCACGGGCAGGCGATGATGAGCACGGCGACGGCGGCGGTGAAGGCCGCGGCGGCCGGGAACCCCAGGCCGAGCCACACGCCCAGCGTGCCGAGAGCCACCACGATCACGATCGGCACGAAGATGCCGGACACCCGGTCGGCGAGGCGCTGTACCTCGGCCTTCCCCGTCTGCGCCTGCTCCACGAGCCGGGCCATCTGCGCCAGCTGCGTGTCGGAGCCGACGCGGGTCGCGCGCACCAGGAGACGCCCGCCCGCGTTCACGGTCGCGCCGGTCACGGCGTCGCCCTCGCGCACCTCCACCGGGACGGACTCGCCCGTGAGCAGGGAGGCGTCGACGGCGGAGGTGCCCGAGACGACGACGCCGTCCGTGGCGATCTTCTCCCCGGGACGGACGACGAACTCGTCGCCCACCGCCAGCTCGGCCGTGGGGATCCGGGTCTCCACGCCGCCGCGCAGCACCGCGACCTCCTTTGCGCCGAGCTCGAGCAGCGCCCGCAGCGCCGCCCCCGCCTGCCGCTTGGAGCGCTTCTCGAAGTAGCGTCCGGCGAGGATGAACGTCGTCACCCCGGCGCCCACCTCCAGGTAGATGTTGCCCGCCCCGTCGCTCGGTGCCACGGTCAGCTCGAACGGGTGCGTCATGCCCGGCATCCCGGCCGTGCCGAAGAAGAGGGCGTAGAGCGACCAGAGCAGCGCAGCGAGCGTGCCCATCGAGATGAGCGTGTCCATGGTCGCCGCCCCGTGGCGCAGGTTGGTCCACGCGGCGCGGTGGAACGGCCACGCCGCCCACACGATCACCGGTCCGGCGAGCGCGAGCGACAGCCACTGCCAGTACGTGAACTGGAGCGCCGGGATCATCGCCATCGCGATCACCGGGACGGTGAGCACGATCGACACGATCAGCCGCTGGCGCAGTGCGGCCAGCCCGTCGTCCGCCTGTTCCGGCGTCGCGTCCTCGGCGGTCGGGGCCGGAGGCGCGGGGAAGGCGGCGGTGTAGCCCGTCTTCTCGACCTCGGCGATGAGCACCGCCGTGTCGAGGCCGGCCGGCGCGATGACCGTGGCCTTCTCGGTCGCGTAGTTGACGCTCGCGGTCACGCCGTCGATGCGGTTGAGCTTCTTCTCGATCCGCATCGCGCACGACGCGCAGGTCATGCCCCCGATCTCCAGCTCGACGCTGGTCTCGTCGGGCACGGATCGCGTATCGGTCATGACCGCACCGCCTCGTAGCCCGCCTCGTCGACGGCGGCCAGCACCGCGGCGTCATCGACCGGGGCGGAGCTGTGGACCACCAGGCGTCCGGTCTGCGCGCTGACGTCGACGCCGTCGACCCCGGGGATGCGGGAGACCTCGCCGCGGACGGCCATCTCGCAGTGCCCGCACGTCATCCCGGTCACCTGGTACTCGCTCGTGTTCATCGTCGTTCCTCTCCGCTCTCAGGATACCCCCCTGGGGTACTCCCTGGCGACAACCCTATACCCATCACGGGTATTCCCGACACCGCCGAACGCCCCGCTCGGACCACGCTCGCCCCGGCGGGGTGAGCGTCCGCCCCCGGCGCCCGGCCCGCCTGGCACCCTGAACAGATGGACGACGCGACGCTCCCCTCCTGGAGGGACACCCCCACCCGACGCGCCATCGAGGCGTTCGTGACGGGCGTGGCGACCGGACCGGATGCGGTGCCCGCGGAGGAGCGCGTCGCCGTGTTCGACAACGACGGAACGCTGTGGACCGAGAAGCCGATGCCCACGCAGCTCCACTACGTGGTGGAGCGTTGGCGGGAGGTGGCCCTGGCGGATCCCTCCCTGGCCGACACGCAGCCCTACCGCGCGGCCGTCACGGGCGACCTGGCGTGGCTCGGCGCGGCCGTCGAGAAGCACTACGCCGGGGACGACTCCGACCTCGGCACCATCATCGCCGCCCTCGTCGGCCTCACCGACGGACTCGACGTCGAGCAGTACGCCGCCGCCGTGTCGGCGTTCTTCCGCACCGCGCGCCACCCCGTGCTCCACCGCCCCTACACCGAGCTCGTGTACCAGCCGATGGTCGAGCTGCTGCGCTACCTCGAACGGCACGGCTTCACGTGCTACATCGTCTCGGGCGGCGAGCGCGACTTCCTGCGCCCCCTGACGCAGTCCATCTACGGCATCCCGCCCGAACGCGTCGTGGGTTCGGCGCTGGGGCTCACGTACGACGAGGCGACCGGATCGGTGCGCTACTCCCCCGCGCTCGCGTTCTTCGACGACGGACCCGAGAAGCCGGTGCGCATCTGGAGCCGCATCGGCCGGCGCCCTCTCCTCGCCGCGGGCAACTCCAACGGGGACATGCCGATGCTCGACCACGCACGGCGCGGCCCCCGCCAGGGTCTCGCGCTGCTGATCCACCACGACGACCACGACCGCGACGACGCCCCGTACGACGCGGGCGCCGACAAGGCCCTGGCCGCCGCACGCGAGCGCGGGTACACGGTCGTGAGCGTGCGCGACGACTGGGCGAGCGTGTTCCCCGCGCCCTCCTGACCGCTCAGCCCGCGGCACTCACAGGGCGCAGCGGAAGCCGATGTGGGTCATGGCGGTGTCCTCCGCCTGTGCCGACCGCGCGGCCGGGCGATACCGCAGGCAGTACTCGGGGGCGCACAGGTGCGAGCCGCCCTTGAGCACGCGCCGCGGGATGGGCGAACCCGGCTCGGCCGACAGCAGGCTCGCCCGGCGACCGGGATCCACCGCGACCGTGCCGGGCGGCACGTGCCGGTGGGTCCAGTAGTCCGCCGTCCACTCCCACACGTTGCCGATCATGTCGAACAGGCCGTAGCCGTTGGCGGCGAAGCTGCGCACGGGAGCCGTGCCCACCCAGCCGTCCGCCCCGTCGTTGCGGTAGGGGAAGGCACCCTGCCAGGTGTCGGCCATCAGCACGCCGTCCGGCTTCGTCTCGTCGCCCCAGGCGAAGCGCGCGCCGACCAGTCCGCCGCGCGCCGCCCACTCCCACTCGGCCTCGGTGGGCAGCCGCTTGCCCGCCCACGCGGCGAACGCGGCCGCATCCGGATAGGCGATGTGCACCACCGGGTGGTCGAGACGGTCGTCGATCGACGAGTCCGGCCCGAACGGACGCCGCCAGAACGCACCAGGCTCCCACCGCCACCACTGCCGCCAGTCGCGCAGGTCGACCGGGCCCGACGTCGGTGTGAACACCATGGCGCCGGGAACGAGGTCGTCGGGGTGCACGCCGGGATAGTCGGCCGGATCCATCGGCTGCTCGGCGACCGTCACATAACCGGTCTCGTCGACGAACACCGCATAGTCGCGGTTGGTCACCGGGTGCTCGTCGAGACGGAACGACGCCACCTCGCGCTCGTGAACCGGGCCCTCCTCGGGGTAGAACTCGTCGGAACCCATGCGCAGCGTGCCACCGGGAACCTCGATCATCGCCACCATGCCTTCATCGTAGGGGCCGTCCGCGGGGCCGGGCCGTGCCGGGCGACTCCGGCGGCCGCTACTCGCGGGAGAGCATCGCGGCCGCCTCCAGCTCCAGGTCGAGGTACTGCTCGGCGCTCACGTCGATCCCCACGCCCAGCAGCTTGCCGCCCGTGAACGGGAAGTCACTGCCGTACTGGCGGCTCACCGGGTCGGCGCTGTCCCAGCCGACGCAGAGGCCGTCCCCGCACAGGGTGAACTTGCCCACCTGCGCCCGCATCGGCCCGGACGCCACCGCCCGGTCGTCGACGTACAGCGTCGCGGTGCCCACGGACTCCCCGTGCTCACCCGCCCCCTCCCGCACGAACTCCACGCCGAGCGTGTGCGGGCCCGGCGTGAGCGGCTCCGACGTGAAGGTCTGCTCGGGCGGGATGCCCAGGAAGTTGTACACGTAGGTGAGCCGGCCGTCCTTCACGAACAGCGAGTGCCCGCCGAACCGGGAGCCGTGCGCGAACAGCACGCCCTGCGCCCCGTCCTCGAGCACCGCGTCGGCGATGATCTTGAACGACCGGCCGCGCACGTTCACCGCGACGCTCTCGGGCACCGCGGCCGTGCCCGGGTAGTACACGTACCGCTCGCGGGGCCGTTCGGCCTGCGGGCGCTGCACGGTCAGCAGTTCCCTGGCGGACCGGTCGTCCAGCGGCAGCGCGAAGTTCGCCTCGGCCTCCGCGAACCACGCGTCGATGAGCTCGCGGAGCTTCTCCGGATGCGTGGCGGCGAGGTCGTGCGCCTCCGCGCGGTCCTCGGCCACGTGGAACAGCTCCCACGCGTCGTCCTCGAAGTGCCCCGTGCCCGTGAGCGGTGCGTGCACGGCGGCGGCCTTCCACCCGTCCTTCCAGATGCCGCGCGTGCCGAGCATCGCGTAGTACTGGACGTGCTTCTCGCTCGGGCCGTCGGGAGCCGCGTCGAAGCTGTACCTCATCGAGACGCCGTCGAGCGGACGCTGCGTCACCCCGCGGTACGTCTCCGGCATCTCGACGCCGATCACGTCGAGCACGGTCGCCACGATGTCGACCGAGTGGTGGTACTGGTGGCGCAGCTCTCCCTTCGCCGCGATGCCCTGGGGCCAGTGGATCACCATCGGGTCGCACGTGCCGCCCGAGTACTGGGAGTAGCGCTTGAACATCGGGAAGGGCGTCGAGAACGCCGCGGCCCACCCGGTCGGATAGTGGTTGTAGGTGTCCGCGGAGCCGAGGTGGTCGATCATCGCCAGGTTCTCGGCGAGGTCGTCGGGGAAGCCGTTGAAGAACTTGTTCTCGTTGACCGAGCCGTCGGGCGAGCCCTCCCCCGATGCGCCGTTGTCGGCACAGTAGAACACGAGGGTGTTGTCGAGCTGTCCGGTCTCCTCCAGATAGTCGATGATGCGGCCGACCTGCGCATCGGTGTACTCGCTGAACCCGGCGAACACCTCGGCCATGCGGGAGAACAGGCGCCGCTCGTCGTCGTTCAGCTCCGACCACGGCCGCACGTGATCGGCCGGGTTCGCGACGTCGTCCGGCATCGGGTTGAACGGGGTGAGCGCGGTGCCCTCGGGCAGCACGCCCCTGTCGATCATGCGCGCGAGCACCCACTCCCGGTACGCGTCGTAGCCGTCATCGAACATCCCCCTGTACTTGTCGATGTACTCCTGCGGCGCGTGATGCGGGGCGTGGTTCGCACCGGGACAGAACCAGAGGTACCAGGGCTTCGACGGGTTCGACGCCTGCTGGTTGCGGATCATCGTGAGCGCCTGGTCGGCGAGGTCCTTCGACAGGTGGTACCCCTCCTCCGGCGTCGCGGGGGCGTCGATGAAATGGTTGTCCTCGACGAGATCGGGGTACCAGTTGTTCGTCTCGCCGCCGAGGAAGCCGTAGAACCGGTCGAAGCCGAGCTGCAGCGGCCACATCGAGCGGTTGCCACCCGGGGCGATGTCCTCCTCCGGCACGTTGTGGTTCTTGCCGACCCAGAACGTGGAGTAGCCGTTGTCCTGCAGCACCTGCCCGATCGTCGCGCACTCGGCGGGCAGCCGTCCCGCGAAGCCCGGGAACCCCGTGGTGCCCTCCATGATCACCCCGGCGCGGTTGACGTGATGGTTGCGGCCGGTAAGCATGGTCGACCGCGTCGGCGAGCACAGCGCCGTGGTGTGCCACTGCGTATAGGTGAGTCCGTTCTGCGCGAGCCGGTCCATGGTCGGCATGCTGATGCGTCCGCCGTACGGCGACCAGGACGCGAGGCCCGTGTCGTCGTACAGCACCACCAGCACGTTCGGCGCGCCGTCCGGTGCGGTCCGCAGCTCGTACGGCGACCAGTCCGGCGTCGAGTCCCGCACATCGAGCCGGATCTCTCCGGTGAAGTCCGCGTTGAAGTCCGACATGTCCACTCCTTCTCTCATGGGTTTTCCTCCGGTACCGTCGGCGCGATGGGCGGGCGACGCAGCAGCTCCACCAGCACGACGAGCACCAGTACGCCCGCCGCGACGCCCACCACGGCACCGAACGACACCGGCCGCAGGACGATCAGCAGGAGGAGCGCGACGACGAGCCCCGCGACCAGGATCGGCCCGCGGTACCGGTCAACCGCCACACCGAACCGCCCCGTGGAGACACCGTGACGCTCCGCGGCGCCCCGGAGCGCGGCGACACCGCTCTCCACGGCCGTCCGCGTGCGCACCGCGGCGCGGGACGACCCGGCGACCCAGGCCCACAGCGCGACCAGCACCGCCGACAGGGCGAGCGCCGCGACCGTCGAGGACAGCAGCGCCGTCACCTCATCGAACAGCGACGCCGCCGCCGCAGCGGTCATGATCGACGGGCTCACCGCGCCCAGGAAGAACGAGCGGCCGATGCCCAGGCCGGCAGCCAGCAACAGGAAGGCCGCGGCGAGCGCGACACTCGTCCACAGCAGCGCCCGTGGTCGGTCGCGGGCCAGCAGCACCCCCAGCACCACGAGCCCCGCCAACACCCACGGCAACCAGAAACCCGCCGCGACCGCGACCTGGTACAGCGCCCGGACGAGCACGAGGGCATCGGCCTGGGCGATCGGGATGGAGCGGTCGATCACCGGGATCAGGTCTGCCACGCCGACACCGCGCTCCGCCAGTGCATCTTTCACGCGCTCGATCACCACACCGAGGTCGAGCGACAGCACCCCGTCGTCGGCCAGCTGCAGCGCGGTCCCCGGCTCGTCCTGCAGCACGGCGACCGCACGCTCGTGCGCGACCCGCAGCGACTGCGCCCAGATGTCGGCGAACTGCGCGGACGACACGACGTCGTGCACCACGCCGTCGATCAGGGACGACAGCCCCGACGCCGCCGGAGCCTGGAGGAGCGTGAGCGCGGACTCGGCGCGGGGCGGCAGGTCGAGCGAGCGCAGCCCGTCGAACAGCTCGCCGACGACGGCGTCGAGGTCGACCTGCTCGTCGATCGCGGCGCTCACCTGGTCGGCGACGAAGTCCTGCACGTCGGGGTCGTCTGCGAGCGGCCCGAACGTGGCGACGAAGCGGTCCGCGTCCACGAGCTGGAGGCGGGCCCAGGTTCCGAGCACGGCGACGGGCGCGAGCAGCACCGCCACCGCGAGCACGACCCCGGCGAGGATGCTGCGCGCGGCGGGCCGACGGCGCGGCGTGCGCAGGGCCTCGTTCTCGCGCTCGAGCAGCTCGACCCGCGCCCGCAGCTCGTCGAGCTCGCCCATCGGTCCTCCTCGATCGTCGTCGTGGTGCACCGGCGGCTAGGTGCCGAGCAGCCGCTGCTTCGCCGCCGCGAACTCCTCCGCCGACAGCACGCCGGCCTGCTGCATCGCCGCGAGCTGCTGCAACTTCGCGATCAGGTCGTCGCCGGCGGGAGCCGTCGGTGGCGCGGGTGGCGTGGCGGGGGCCGTGGCGTCGCGCACGGTCGCCTCGACCTGCGCCTGCTGCTGCGCGGCCTCGTACTGCTGCTGCTCGTACTCCTCCTGCGCCCGGCGGGCCTGGTGCCGCTGCGCCGCCCCGGTGACGGCCGTCGCCGTGCCGGCGACCACGGCCGTGCGCGCGGCGAGGCCCAGCAGTCCCGGCCGTCCGAATCTCCGCAGAGGCATGTCAGTCCCCCTCCTGGTCGAGGATGTCGATGAGCGCATTCACCACGGGTGCGGGGACGCGCTCCGTGCGCAGCACCCGTCCACCCGCGGCCGCGAGGTCGTGCGCGAGCACGCGGGCGAACGCGAGTTCCAGGACCACGACCGCCGCCGAACGACCAGGATCGAGCTCGCCGGCCAACAGCTCCACGTCTTCCTCCCCCGCGAGACCGGAGACGATGGGGGCGAACCCGGCGAGCCCGAGCTGCTCGGCGTCGTCCTCCAACTCCAGGATCTCGATGTCCCCGTCGGTCGTCTTGCCGACGAGCACGATGTCCAGGATCCGGACGACGCCGCTCTCGGCGACGTCGGCGAGAGCACGGAAGGTGCCGGGGTCGGGTCGATCGCCCTCGAACCCCACCAGATAGAGCTCGACCGGGCCGAACCGGAAATCGTTCATGGCACCGCCTTCCTCGCGCGGATCAACGGCGTCATGCTCGCACCATCGTCGCGTGGCCCTCACGAGGGGATCACCCGGGCGGGGTGAGCTGCGACGACGGCGACTCGCCCGGATCGGGTGACCACCGCCACGGCCGGCACCGTGGTCGCTGCCACGATCACCTCACCTGCTCATCGACGAAAGGGGTCCGACGTGTCGTTCTGGGAAAGCTTCTGGGACATCATCTGGTGGTTCTTCTGGGTGTTCGTATTCGTCTCCTACCTCATGGTGCTGTTCAACATCGTCGCCGACCTGTTCCGCGACCACGCGCTGAACGGCTGGTGGAAGGCCGTGTGGATCATCTTCCTGATCTTCGTGCCCTTCCTCACCGCGCTCATCTACCTGATCGCGCGCGGGCGGGGAATGGCCGAACGTGCGGCCGCCTCCTACCGACAGCAGCAGGACGCCGCCGATACGTACATCCGCAGCGTCGCAGGGACCAGCGCGACCGACGAGATCGAGAAGGCCTCGAAACTGCTCGCGGCCGGCACCATCACCGACGCCGAGTTCGCCGCGATCAAGGCGCGCGCCCTCGCCTGACCCGGGTGGACGGGGCCGTCGAACGCGGCGCCCCCGTTCACACCGTCGAGCGCACGGCCTCCCGGCGCGACGACACCCCGAGCTTGCGGTAGATCGCCCGCTGATGCGTCTTGACCGTGTTGACGGACACCGACAGCTCCCGTGCGATCTCGGGCAGCGTCCGTGCGGTCTGCAACTGCTGGAACACCTCGCGCTCCCGCTCGGACAGCCGATCCGCGAGCGAGCCCGCCGCGTCCATCGCGAGGCAGCGGCCGATGAAGTCCTCGAACTGCGTGCCGAAGTGCACGTGCTCGTGCAGCAGCCGCCGCACGGCCACCTCGCGCGGCCCGAACAGCACGCGGATCCCCTCGCCGGACGCGACAGCGACGGCCGCCTCGCACAGCTCGTGCGCCTCCTCGTGCCGCCCCGCGTGCCGCCGCATCACGGCGGCCGTGATCAGCGTCGACGCCTTGACGTACGACACCTCGGCGTACCCCCGCAGCGAGCGCAGCGACTCCAGCGCCGCGGGGTACTCCTCCGCGCGACGAAGCACGCCGGCGAGCGCGACGTTCACCAGCGGAAGGTCGGGACGCTGCACCGAGCGTGCCGCGATCCGGCGGGCGCGCTCGCCATTGCCTACGGCCTCGTCGAGCAGCGCCACGGCCGATTCCCGCAGCGCCGCCCAGCTGAACCCGCGGATCACCTCCAGCGGGATCTCCTGCACCGCGATCGCCGCGCGACGGCACGCGGCCACGTCGCCGGTCTCGGCCGCCGCGTAGGCGATCATCATCCTCGACAGCCCGGCGACCACCCGATCGGCTTCTCCGCCGTCGAGGACCGCGGAGAACGACTCCGTCGCGTCCGCGCTGTCGCCCGACCAGTAGGCGACGAACCCGGCCGCGGCAGCCTCGGTCCCTCCCCGATGCCGTTCGTCGGAGACGTGCGGGGCGATGCGGGCGAGCGTGTCGCGAGCGTCGACCACGCGACCGGCCCAGACCTGTCCGAACGCGAGTTGGGCGAGCGACCAACGCACGCGCTCGGGGTCGGCCGAGCGCTCGGCCTCCCGCGCCGCGGCGGCGAAGTACTCGACCGGCAGTGCGGGGTCGCCGCGATGACGGATCTCGCTCCAGCCCAGCAGGTAGTCGAGCGCGGTGCGGTCTGCGACCTCCACCGCCGTGGCGTCGTGCAGCAGCGCGTGCACCTGCGCGCTGGCCTCCACCACGTCGGCGCTGTCGTCCGCGAGCAGCAGCCGCGCGACCGGCACGACCGTCGACGCCGGCACCCCGTCGCGGTCCCGCAGCGCGTGCGCCCGCTGGAACAGCTCGCGTGCCACGTGGCGCTCGCCGAGCGCATCGCACGCGCACGCCTGCACGAGGAGGAGATCGGGGTCGTCGGGGTCGTGCCGCCGTAGCTCCGTCACCGCGTGCTCGACCTCGGCGGCGCTCCCGCCCACGACGAGCCCGAGCCAGTGTCGATCGAGGATGGTGCGCGCGACGTCGGGCTCACCGCCCCGCAGGGCGTGCCCGATTGCGGCGACCGGATCGGACTCGGCCAGTGTCGCGGCCGCTCGACGGTGCACGTCGGCGAGCCGGTCGCGATCGGCCGCCGCGATCTCACCACAGCGGCGGGCGAACGTGCGGTGCCAGCGATAGACCGGGCCGTGCGGTCCGTCGAACCGGTCGAGGAACAGCCCCAGTCGCACGCATGCCTCCAGCAGCTCCGCGGCGTCCTCGCGCTGCGTCACCTGCGCGGAGAGCTCGGGCGTGAGCTCGGCGCAGACGGTGGCGTCGAGCACGAAACGGGCGACCTCCGGCGGCAGGGCACCCAGCACGTGCTCGCGCACGTACTCGCCGAGGAAGCTCGACGCGCTCGGGGCGCTCCGCTCCGGGCGGGCACCACCGATCATCATGAGCCGGACGGCGATCGGCCACCCGCCCGTCTCCTCCACGATCGCGTCCGCGCCGAGGCCCTCTCGCGCGGCGGGAGCGAGCCGCGCCACCTCCTCGCGCGTGAAGCTCAGAAGGTCGGCCCCGAGGAACCCCTCCGGGGCGGTCACGCGCTGGCGGCTCAGGGTCAGCTCGAGCAGCGTCGTCCCCACCAGCACCAGCCGCAGACCGTCCGGCGGCTGCTCCGCGAGCATGCCGAGAAGGCCGTGGCGCCACCGCTCCCCCGCCCGGTGCGCGTCGTCCACCACCAGGTGCACCCGCGCGTCGCGGTCGCCGAAGACCCGGCAGATCTCCTCGTACGCACGCTCCGGGTTCGTGAGGGCGGGCAGGTCGCGCTCGGAGGCGTCGCCGCTGGTCGCCCGAAGCGCCTCGACGACGCCGCGGGTCAGCCGCGCGGGGTCGACGTCGAACGGGCTCAGCGCGAGCCACGCCACCCGGTCCACGCTCGTCGCCCACTGTGCCACGGCCGTGGTCTTGCCGAAACCGGAGGGAGCACTCACGACGGTGACCGGCGCGCCGGCGACCGCCGCGTGCAGTGCCTCGGTCACCCGGTCGCGTCGCAGCACGCCGGGCTGCGGGCCCGGCGGCCGGAACCGCATGGTCGGCCCTGGACTCGTCTGACGCAGGGGGGACGACATGGCAGTCACCCTAGTGACGGCCGCGCGACCGCATGCGGACCGCGAGGATTCTCACCCGGATGAGAAGGACGGGCCACGGCGCACGCCCCCGCGCGGGGCTACGCTGACCGCGTGACCACCTCCCCCACCTCCCCCGAACGCGTCATCGACGGCTCCCTGTCCCCCTCCCTGCGCGTCCTGCTGGCCCTGGCCGCCGGCGCCATCGCGCTCGCGGGCCTCTCCGTCGCGCGGGACGTGTTCAGCCCCCTCGCCCTCGCCGTCGTCATCGTCGTGGTGTGCGATCCCGTGCGCCGTCCCTTCGGGCGGCGCGGCTGGCCGGCGTGGACGGGATCCACCGCCGTGATCGTGGTGTCGATCGCGATCCTCGTGGCGATGGGCGCCCTGCTGTGGCTCGCCGGGATCCAGTTCGCCGGGCTGATCGGCGACCTCGCGACGGACGGCAGCCTCCGTCGCACGGCCGACGACCTGGTCGCACTGCTGCAGTCGCTCGGGCTCGAGGACGCCGCGACCGACACCGCGGCTTCCGTCCTCGACCCCGAGACGCTCCTGGCCGCCGCGAGCCGGGTGGGCGGCACCGTGGTCGGCGTCGCGACCGCACTGTTCTTCGTGTGCGCGTACATCGTGTTCCTCGCGGTCGACGCGGCCCGATACCAGCGGGCGGGCGAGGTGTTCGGGACGACGCGTCGGGCGTCGATCGAGCGCATCACCCGACTGAACCGCGGCGTGCGCCGCTACTTCGTCGTCAACGCGATCTTCGGCGCGATCGTCGCCGTGATCGACGGGCTCGCCCTGTGGTGGATGGGCGTGCCAGCGCCGCTCGTCTGGGCGATCCTCGCGTTCGTGACGAACTTCGTGCCGAACATCGGGTTCGTGCTCGGCCTCATCCCGCCCGCGGTGCTGGCGCTCGTGGTGGGCGGCTGGCCCCTCCTTCTCGCCGTCGTCGCGGTGTACTGCGTCGTCAACGTCGTGCTGCAGGTTCTCGTGCAGCCGAAGTTCGTGAGCGACGCGGTCGACCTGAGCCTGACGCTGAGCTTCTTCTCGGTGGTGTTCTGGACCTTCGTGATCGGTCCGCTCGGGGCGATCCTCGCGGTGCCGCTCACGCTGTTCGTGCGCACGCTGGTGCTGGAGGTCGACCCGGGGAGCACGTGGCTGCGCTGGCTGTCCGGCGACCGCTCGGCCGCTCTGCCCCCGACCGTTCCCGCACGACCGGAGCCCGACCCCGCCGCAGAGCCCGATCCCGCCGCAGAGCCCGACCGGAAATCACCAGGGGGAGCTTGACCGATCCCGCTGGCGAGGGCACGCGCCGCGGTGGAAGGGTGGACGCGCGGCGCTCGGTGCCGCGGCGAGAGGAGGCGGGGATGCAACGACCGCTCGCCGGTCTGACGGCGCGCAACGCCCTCACGGAGGTGACGGCGGGCGTCACCCTGCTCGCGATCGCCATCCCGTTGAACATCGGATACGCCCAGATCGCCGGGCTGCCCGCGACCGCCGGGCTCTACGCGCTGATCGTCCCCACCGTGCTGTACGCGCTGGTCGTGTCGTCGCGGCAGCTCGTCGCCTCTCCCGACGCGGCGGCGGCCGCGCTCGTCGCCTCGTCCGTCGGCGGGCTGGCCGTGGCCGGGAGCGCCGACTACGCCACGCTCGCACTCGCGCAGGCCGTGCTGTCCGGGCTGATGTTCGTGCTCCTGGCGGTGTTCCGGCTCGGCTTCCTCGCCGACTTCCTGTCGAAGCCGATCCTGGTCGGCTTCGTGGGCGGCCTCGCGCTGGACATCATGGTGAGCCAGATCGCCAAGATGCTGGGCGTGAAGATCGACTCCGGTGCCGAGTTCCCCGAGAAGACAGTTGCGCTGATCGGCGGACTGCCCTCGCTCAACGGCTGGTCCCTGCTGATCGCCGCCGGCTCGGTCGCGGTCCTCCTGATCGGGAAGGCCTTCCTGCGCGCGGTCCCGTGGGCACTCGTCGTCCTGATCCTGACGACCGTGCTCGTGCTGCTGGCTGGGCTCGACGACCGCGGGGTCGACGTGCTGGGCGCCGTCCCCGCCGGTCCCCCCGCGCTGACGTGGCCCGTGCTGGACTGGGGCACGTGGCTGGCGCTCGTGCCGTCCGCGATCGCGCTCACCCTGGTCACCACGGCCGAGGGCCTGCTGGTGTCGCGGTCGTACGCGGAGAAGCACGGGTACCCGTTTCGGGCCAACCGCGACCTGCTCGCGTTCGGGGTCGCGAACGTCGCAGCCGGCGCGCAGGGCAGCTTCGCGGTCGGCTCGTCCACGTCGCGCACGGCCGCGATGGACCAGGCGGGCTCGCGCACGCAGCTGCCCGCGGTCGTGCTCGCCGTCGGCACCCTCCTCCTGCTGCTGTTCGGGACGGCGCTGCTGGAGGACATCCCCTCGCCGGCGATCGGGGCGATCGTGGGCGTCGCCATCATTCCGCTGCTGGGCGTGCGGGAGTTCATCGACCTGTGGCGCAAGGACCGGTTCGAGTTCCTGATCGGCGCGGTCTGCTTCCTCGTCACGCTCCTGATCGGTTCGATCCCCGGGATCCTCGTCGCGTTCGTGCTGGCCCTCATCAACCTCGCCAAGCGCGCGGCCTCCCCCGCGATCGACGTGCTGGAGGCCTCGGGCGATCCGGCGGAGTCGCTGCTGGAGGACGCGCCGTCCGGAACGACGACGGCACCGGGCATCATCGTGGTGCGCCTGGCCGCGCCGCTCTTCTTCGCCAACGGCACGGTGTTCACGTCCGCGGTGAAGGAGGCGATCCGGGCCGCGGGCGACGGCGCGGTGCAGCACCTCGTCGTCGACATGGAGGCCGTGACCGACGTCGACGTCACGGGCGCCGAGTCGTTCGCCGCTCTCAAACGCTGGCTCGCCGACCGCTCGATCTCGCTGTCGTTCAGCCGCGTCCGCGCGAACACCTGGCGGCGGCTGTCCGAGCTGGACCTGCTCGACGGCGAGCCGCTGCACGCCACCAACCGCGCGGCGATCGCCGCCCTCACCGCGTTGGTCCCCGAGCCGGCGCCCGACGAGAGGTAGACCCATGGGAGCCGCCATCGGAAGTGTCCTCCCCCTCGCGCTCGGCATCGCGATCAGCCCGATCCCCATCATCGCGGCGATCCTGATGCTGCTGTCGCCCAAGGCGCGCGTCACGAGCGTGGGCTTCCTCCTGGGCTGGATCGCGGGCATCGTGGTCGCCGTGAGCGTGTTCACGCTGCTGTCCGCCGTGCTCCCCGAGCAGGACCCCGACGCCTCGCGACCCATCCGCGGCACCGTGCAGCTGCTGCTCGGCGTCGGCCTGCTGCTGCTCGCGGTGGGACAGTGGCGCCGTCGCCCCGGCGCCGGTCGCACGGCCAGCATGCCGGCGTGGATGAAGGCGATCGACACGATGCGGTTCCCGATGGCACTCGGGCTCGGATTCCTGCTCTCCGCCGTGAACCCGAAGAACCTGCTGATGGCGGCGGGAGCGGGGGTGGACATCGGCGCGGCCGGCCTGGACGGCGGGGCCCTGGTCGTGGTGATCGGCGTGTTCACGCTGATCGCCGCGTCGACGGTCCTCGTACCGGTGGTGGGGTACCTGGTCGCGGCCGAGCGGCTGCGGGGCCCGCTCGACGCTCTGCGCGCCTGGCTCGCCCAGGAGAACGCGGTCATCATGGCCGTGCTCCTCCTCGTCATCGGCGTGTCGATGATCGGCAAGGGCATCGCCGCGTTCTGAGTCGCCGCAGCCGGCGCGCGGGAACGGGAACGACGCGGGACCGCTGTGACCACCTCGCGTCGAGCGGGGATCACCCGATGCCGAGCGCGTGGGCGGCCGCCGTCACCCCCTCGCGGTCGGACACGCCGAGCTTGCGGTAGATGTTGCGCACGTGGGTCTTGACCGTGTTCGGGGAGATGTACTCCTGCGCGGCGATCTCCCGCAGCGTGGCGTTGCGGCACAGGGCGGCCAGCACGATGCGCTCGCGGTGCGTCAGCTCCTCCTCCGCCAGGACGCCGGCGGCGGTGAACCGCTCGCGCACGCGGTCGGCGAACCGGGTGCGCGAACCGGGGGTCGCTCGTGCCGCCAGCAGCTGCGTCACGACCGTCCCGGCCTCCGCGACCCGGCGGACGTGGTCCTCCGGCTCGGCGAGCGCCAGCGCGGTGGCGAGGGCGAACTGCGCCCGATCCGGCTCGGCGTCCTCCACGTCGAGGTGCGACTCCACCAGCCAGGCGTCGATCATCGACGCCGGCAGCAGGCAGCGTGCGGCCCCCTCCAGCACCGGGACGAGGGCTCCGCGCGCGACACCGGGCCGTCGGTCGTGCATCGCGGCGAGCGCACGGAGGACCAGCACGTCCCCGGTCTCGCCGAGCGCCGCCTCCACCTCGTCGATGAAGCGGTCGCGGATCGTGGGCTCGTTCAGACGGTGGAACGCGTGCACCACGAACGGCGCCATCATGGGGTACCAGTGCACCGGCAACGGGAGATCCTCCCGCGGCGCGAGGAAGTCGAACAGCGCCATGGCCGCGGCGTGGGCGTCGTCGACCGTGTCCGCGGCGAGCAGTGCCTGCAACCCGTGCAGCCCCCGCGCGATCGCGGTCTCCCCTCCCGCGTCGAGGACCCGCGCCGACGGCAGCAGCGCCGGACTCGCGTCGAGCAGGTTCATGGCCTCGTAAGGCACCCACGATCGCCACACCCGGGCGACCTCGACGAACGCGTTGTCCGGTGCGCCGAGCTCGTGCCACCGCTCGTCCAGGGCCGCACTCGCGTCCATCACCTCGCGCAGCCGCCCGCGGAACAGGGCTGTCGTGAGGAGCGCGGTCTCCGCCTGCAGCTCCGCCGATACGGCACCGATCGCCCGCGCCAGGTCGGCCGCCCGTCTGGCCGACACCTCGGACTGCTCCAGCCGACCGGTGAAGAGCTGGGCCATCGCGAGCTGCAGCGTCGCGTAGGCGTCGATCCGCTCCTCGCCCGTCGGCGTGCGGAGCTCCGAGCCCACCGCGGCGAGCGCGTCCTCGATCCCCCCTCGGCGCAGTGCCGTGTGCAGCGCGAGCCCCCGCCTCCACGCCCGGTGCACGTCCGACTCGTCCGTCTCCGGCGTCGACGACAGCGCCGCGACCGCCGCGGACGCGTTCCCGCGGGTGAGCTCGGCCGCCGCGATCAGCATCCGCACCCCCGGCTCCGCGCGGCGCTGCGCGGTCAGCTCCCCGGTCGCCGCGACGACCTCGTCGGGGTGGCCGTCGAGCACGAGCTGCATGCCGCTGCGACGGAGGATCGCCGAGACGCAGAACTCCTCTCCGCTGCGCACGGCGTGGACCAGTGCGGGAAGGGCCTCCCCCTGCCCGTCGAACCACGCCGACGCGATGCCCTCGAGCCGGGCGGGCTCGCTGCTGCCCCTGGCGCGCAGGCGCCCGAGCAGGAAAGCGCGCAGCAGCGGGTGGTAGTGGTACCGCGGGGGGTCGGCGCCGTCCGGGCCGGCGAGCACGTTGAGCCGCAGCAACCGCTCGATCAGAGCGCCCGCGCGTGCGCTGCCGCAGAGGGCGGTCGCGAGTGCGGTCGTGAACGACTCGGGGACGGCCGTCGTCTCCAGGAAGCCGCGCAGCTCGTCACTGAGGTCTCCGAAGACCTCCTCCACGAAGTAGTCGACCACGTCGGGGTCGTCTCCCCGGAGCGGGTAGGCCCCGACCGGGCCCCCGCCGGGGGCGTTGAGCATCATGAGCTGCAGCGCCGCGGCCCACCCCGCGGTGCGGGTCAGCAGCGCGGCGATCTCGCTCGGGTTCAGGTGCAGGTCGCGGAGCGCGAAGAACGCCTGGATCTCGTCGGGACGGAACGCCAGGGCAGCACCGTCGAGTTCGAGGGCGATGCCGCTGAGCCGACGACGGGCCAGCGGGATCATGCGCGTGCCGCGACCGGACAGGACGACGTGCACGTCGCCGGGGACCGTCTGCACGAACACCGACATCAGGTGGGCGGACTCGTCGTCCTGAAGGTGGTGCACGTCGTCGACGATGATCACGATCCGTCTGCGGGCCGCGTCGAGCGCCCTGGCGAGTCCGCGCATGGTGGCCGCCCCGTGACCGCGGGGCACGCGGGCGAAGCCGCGCTGCAGTGCGGGATCGGGGATCCGTTCGAGACCCGCGATCAGGGCGTCGACGCCGTCGCCGCGCTCCATCGCGACCCACACGACCTCGACGTCGGCGTGCTCGCGCAGCTCACGCGACCACTGCGCGAGCAGCCGCGTCTTGCCGGCGCCGGCCGGCGCGCCCACGAGCGTGAGCGACCACGGCTCGTCCATCGCGGCGCTGAGCCGGGTCAGCAGTCGTTCCCTCCGTACCTCGCCCTTCATCGATGTGGGGATGGGACTGGTCGTCCCACCTCCGTGTCGAGCATCTTCCGTCATCGGTCCCCCCGATCCTGAAGCGGCTCTCCCCCTCGGCGGCAGTATATTCCCCGATGAGAGCGGTTCCGCAAGGGCATGCCCCTGCTCACGGCGGGGCCGACGCCCCGACCCGCCGACGCCCGCGATGAGGGACCGCGGCCCCGCCAGATCAGCGCCGCGCCGTGTCGGCCCGCCGCGGCCTCTCCCTCGCGCGGGTCAGCGGTCGTCGCGGGCGTCGTCCGGGTGCACGTCGCCCTGCACGCCGCCGGCGTTGCCCACCCCGATGTCGACGGTCGCGTGCACCCGTCCCTGCCGTTCCAGTCCCGCGAACCAGGGCACCCGCCCGGCGACCTCCGCCGCCCCGTCAGGCAGGGCCGCGACGTGCATCGTCACCCCCCGCTGCGCAAGCTCGCGATCCAGTTCCTCCAGCGCGTCGAGCACGGTGATGGACACCGCCGTCTGCTGCTGCATCCCGAGCACCACCGCGGTCACCGGGGGCTGCAGACCCGCGACGGTGTCGAGCACGAGCCGTTCGTTCGCGAGGGCGTTCGCGGTGTACAGTCCCCGCTCCAGCTCGATCGCGACCACGGGGCCCACGCGCGTCGTCACGCGCACCCGCGGCACGTTCAGCTCGCGCAGCACCAGGATCAGCGTCACGACCACCCCGATCGCGACGGCCGGGAGCAGCCCGGCCGTCAGTCCGATCACCGCGACCGCGGTCGCGATCCAGAAGTCCGTGCGGCTGATCCGGAACCAGCGCACGAGCTGCGGCACGTCGACCAGTCCGACGACCGCGATGAACACCAGCGCGGCGAGAGTGGCCTCCGGCAGCAGGCTCAGGACCGGGCCGAGGAACAGCGCCACGAGCACCGCGAGGACCACGGTGACGAGCGTCGCGAGTTGGGTGCGCGCCCCGGCGCCCTGGTTCACCGCGCTCTGGGAGAAGCCCCCGGCGGCCGGCATCGCGGCGAAGAACGAGCCGACCGTGTTGGCCGCGCCCGTGGCGAGCAGCTCCTGGTCGCTGTCGATCGGAGGCTCGGCGGGCCGTCGCAGGCTGCGGGCGACCGCCGCCGACTCGAGGAACGCCATCACGGCGATCGCGAGGGCACCGGGAACGAGGACGGGAGCCTGTGCGAAGTCGGGCACCCCGGGCACGGGAAGGCCGCTGGGGACCGGTTCGATCAGATCGACGCCGAGCCGGTCGATGTGGCCCAGGCCCACCAGGACGATGCCGCCGAGCACGACCACCAGGGCGCCGGGGACCCGGGGGAGGAAGCGTCGGCACAGCAGCAGCACCGCGATCGATCCGGTCGACAGCAGCACGGTCGCCGGGTTCACACTCGCCGCCGCCTCGCCCACGGCGACGAGCGACCGCAGGAAGCCGTGTCCGGAGAAGTCGAACGTCTCTCCCAGGAGTTTCGGCAGCTGCCCGACGGCCACGGTCGCACCGACCCCGATCTTGAGCCCCAGCACGGTCGCCCCGCTGATGTTCTCCACCAGGCTCCCGAGGCGGCACAGCCGCGCCAGCAGCAGGATCGCGCCCACGAGGAGCGTGAGCATCATGAGCGAGCCGAGGGCGTCGTCCGACCCCGCGGCGACCCCGGCCGAGACCAGGGTCGTGGCGGTCAGCGTGGCGATGGTCGACGTGGTCGACACGCTCATGGCGCGACTGCCGCCCAGCACCGCGTACACCAGCATCGGCACGATGCACGTGTAGAGGCCCACCTGCACGGGGAGGTTGGCGATCGTCGCATAGGCCATCGCCTGCGGCACGACCACGGCTCCCGCGGCGAGACCGGCGACGACGTCGCCCGTCACCCATCCGCGTCGATACCCGTCGAGAGTGCTGAGCAGCCAGGGCGGCCTGCGCCTCGCGCCCATCCGTTCTCCCTCCACCGTGAGGGAAGCGTACTGCGGTGGACCGACGCGCCGCGCGCTTCCGGCCGGGCCGCCCCGCCGATCACCCGGGTGAACTCGCGCGCCACCCGGTGCGGCAGCGCTCCCACCGCGAGTATCGTCCCACCGTGCCGCCGAAGTCCGACGGCACCGACGTGCTCGATCTCGCGATCGTCTGGGGCCCTCTCGAAGGGCACGGTCGTGGGGGCGCGAACCCCGCCGCGCGCCCTCACGGTCCGTGGACCATCCGCACGCTCCACCGTCGGCCGACGTGGCAGCGGACCCGGGTCTGAATGCCGATGTCGGTGGCCGGGAGGAGGATGCGCGCATGCAGATCACACTCACGCAGCCGGCCGGCCTCGTGGCCAGCCCGGCCTTCAGCCATGTCGCGGTCGTGCCTCCCGGGGCGACGACCATCTACGTCGGGGGCCAGAACGGCGTCGACGAGTCCGGTGCCGTCGTCTCGACCGACGTCGGGGACCAGTCCGTGCGCGCGGTGCAGAACGCGCGGGTGGCGCTCGAGTCGGCGGGCGCGTCGCTCGACGACGTCCTCAGCTGGACGATCCTGATCCATCAGGATGCCGATCTCCGCGCCGCGTACGGTGCCGTGGCACCCACGCTGGCGCGCGAGGGGGCGCCGCCGCTCGTGACAGCCGCCCTCGTGGCAGGGCTCGGGGTCCCCGGCGCCCTCATCGAGGTGAGCGCGGTCGCCGCGGTCATCCGCGACTGAGGTCAGAGGCGGCCGCGCACGGGGGTACGCTCCACCGTGTCCGGGGTGTCCGGCGGCGTCATCTCCGCCCGCACGCCGAGCAGCCTCACCTCCCGCGCGGGGTCGAGGGTGGCGCCGAGCCGCAGGGCCTCCGCCACCACCTCGTCGCGGCAGGTGGCGGGGGCGGGCAGCTTGTGGCCGAAGGTTTTGGTGTCGAACGGGGCGTAGCGCACCTTGAGGTGCACACGCACGACGGCCCGCCCCTCCTTCGCGCAGTCGTCGAAGGCCTGTCCGGCGAGCTCCCGGAGCGCCGCCTCCACCTGCTCGGGCGTCGTGAGGTTCTGCTGGTAGGTGGTCTCCCGGCTGTGACTGCGGGCGACCCAGGGGGTGTCGTCGACCGCGGTGGGCCCGAGCCCGGAGCCGAGGCCGTGGTACCACACGCCCATCCGCGGCCCGAATTCGGCGATCAGCTCCTGCTCGTCCGCGTCGGCCAGCTCGCGCACGGTCGTGATGCCGTGCCCGGCCAGACGCTTCTGCACCTTGGGGCCGATCCCCCACAGCTCTCTCGTCCCGCGCTCCCCCATCACCTCGAACCAGTTGTCGGACGTGAGGCGGAACACCCCCCGCGGCTTTCCGAACTCGGTCGCGATCTTGGCGCGCACCTTGTTGTCCCCGATGCCGACCGAGCAGTGCAGTGCAGTCGCCTCCCGCACCGCCGCCTGCGCCGCCCGCGCGACTCCTTCCGGGTCGTCGGTCGAGACACCGAGGAAGCACTCGTCCCAACCGAGCACCTCCACCACCACGCCCGGCAGCCCCCGCAGCGCCGTCATCACCGCATCCGACGCCCGCTCATACTCCTCGTGGTCGACCGGAAGGAACACCGCGTCCTCCGGTGCCTTGCGCGCGGCGATCTTCAACGGCATGCCCGAGCCGATCCCGTAGGCCCTCGCCTCGTACGAGGCGGTGGAGACGACCGCGCGCTCGGTGGGGTCGCCCCGCCCTCCGACGATCACGGGTCGACCGGCGAGCTCGGGGCGGCGCAGCACCTCGACGGCGGCGATGAACTGGTCCATGTCCACGTGCAGCACCCACTCGGCCATGCACCGAGTGTGGCGGCTGTGCGTGGGAAAGTCACCCCTCGCGCCGGGGTTCAGCCCAGGCCGAGCCCGATCGCGGTCGCGAGCACGGCGAGCAGCGGCAGGGTTCCCTGCATCGCCGCGGCGCGTGCTTTCGAGCGATCGGAGAGCACCAGGACGAGGGCCGCGGCCAGCATCATTCCCGTGCCGGCCAGCACGAGCGTCACACCCACCGTGGCCGCGCCGACGATCACGAGACCGATGCCGAGCAGCGTCGTGAGCGCCAGGAACAGGTTGTAGAAGCCCTGGTTGAACGCGAGCTGCTTCATGGTCACGGCGTCGGCCTCGCTCGCGACGCCGAAGATCTTGCGGGTCTCCGGCTCGGTCCAGCGCAGGGACTCGAGCGCGAAGATGAAGACGTGGAAGGCCGCAGCGGCCGCGGCGAGGACGAGTCCGACGATGAGCACACCCGATTGTCCCGTCGCGAGGCGCTGCGGGGCAAGCCGCTCACACGAGGAAGACCGGAAGCAGCCCGGGGTTGTGAGCGTGCACGAGGACCGCGAACACGACGGCGTCGAACAGCAGGTGGACGGTCACCACGTAGGCGAGAGAGTGCGTGCGGAGGAAGATGAAGCCCTGCAGCAGCGCGAACGGGATGGTCAGCAGCGGCCCCCACTCGCGATAGCCGAGCTCCCACAGGAACGACACGAACACGATCGACTGGAGCACGTTCGCCAGGGCGTCCGGGAAGTGCCGCCGCAGCAGGGCGAAGACGGTGCAGATGAAGAACAGCTCGTCCCAGATGCCGACCGCGCCGACGCCGACGAACAGGCGGGCGATGAGGTCGGGCGTGTCGACCACCGGCCAGTTCTGATACACGCCGCTGCTGATGAAGTAGTACGGCAGGATCAGCCAGCCCAGCACGAGCACCGCCACCAGCCAGCCCCACTGGAGCCGCCCCCAGCGCCGCCCCGTGCGCCACGGGAACGAGATCGCCCGGTCGCGGTACACGAAGCGGGAGATCAGGTACGGCACGGCGACCGCGCCGCCCAGCGCGAGGGTGAACCGCAGCATCGCGAGGTTGTCCAGCTCCGCGGCGAGCGGGATGACGCTCACGATCAGCATGCCGACCGCGATGAGCGACAGGTCGCGCGTGAGCGACGGGGTCCGTCGCCGCCCGTCCTCCGGCACCGCGCCCGCCTCCGCAGCGTCCGTCCGTCGGGAGTTCCCCGAGCGCTCCGCGACCCACGCCGCAGCGACGCCGACCGCGAGCAGCAGCAACCCGAGCCAGGGCAGTTCCAGCACGAAGAACGCCGGAGCCGCGGCGCACACGAGCGCGGCCGCCACCACGCCGCCCGCACGGAGGGAGGTGGCCGTCGCGGGCAGGGTCACGCGCGCGCCCGCCGACGGTACACGAGGTCGCGGATGTCGCGTCCCTTCGCGATGCCCTTCCGCTCGAAGGCCGTCATCACGCGCCCGTCGAAGCGCTCCGCCCACTCACCGTCGAACGCGCGCTCGAAGAGCGGATCCTCGTCGAGCACCTCGCGCATCTGGAGCGCATAGTCCTCCCAGTCGGTCGCGAGCCGCAGCAGACCGCCGTCGCGCAGCGCCCTGGCCGCGGTCGCCCCGAAGCCCGCACGGACGAGGCGGCGCTTGGTGTGCCGCTTCTTGTGCCAGGGGTCGGGGAAGAAGATCCACACCTCGCGCGCGGCACCCTCGGGCAGGTACGACGACAGCACCTCCGGCGCGTTGGCCTCGACCACGCGGAGATTGCGCGCGCCCTCCCGGTCGGCATCGAGCATGGTACGCGCGAGTCCCGCCCGGAACACCTCGACCGCCAGGAAGTCGTCGTCCGGGCGGGAGGTCGCGGCGGCGACGATCGCGTGGCCCTGGCCCGAGCCGATCTCGACGTACAGGTCGGCGTGCCTGCCGTACTCGGCCGCGGGGTCGAGCCGTGCTTCCGGGTGCACCGAGGTCCAGGCCACGTCGCGCGGCACGTCCAGCAGGTACTGCGGGCCGAGCTCGGCGAAGGCGCGCTCCTGCGCGTCGGACATCCGGCCGCTGCGGCGCACGAAAGACACCGGTTCGTCGCGGAAAGTGCGGGGTTCGGGCATGGTTCCAGGGTAGCCGTCGGCGCTCCGCCGCCCGGACCGGAGCGCTAGCCCGCCGGCTCCGTGACGAAGTCGATCAACTCCTCCACACGGCCGAGCAGCGCGGGTTCGAGGTCGCGATACGTGGTGACCTTGGACAGGATGTGCTGCCAGGCTCGCGCGGTGTCGGCCTGGGTCTCGTGCGGCCATCCGAACGCCCGGCAGATGCCCGTCTTCCAGTCCACGCCGCGCGGGATCTCGGGCCACGCCGCGATGCCCAGCGCCCGCGGGGTGACGCACTGCCACACGTCGACGAACGGGTGGCCGACGATGCGCACGTGCCGACCGTGGGGTCCGCGGGCCACGGCCTCGGCGATGCGCGACTCCTTCGATCCCGGCACGAGGTGGTCCACCAGCACGCCGTAGCGCCGCTCGCGGCTGGGCGGCTCGGCGCCGAGGAGCTCGTCGAGCAGGTCGACGCCCTGCAGATACTCCACCACGACGCCCTCCACCCGCAGGTCGGCGCCCCACACCTTCTCGACCAGCTCGGCATCGTGGCGTCCCTCGACGAGGATGCGGCTGGGAAGCGCGGTCCTGGCGCGCTGGTCGGCGACCGCGAACGAGCCGGAGGCCGTGCGTCGCGGTCCCTGCTCCTTCGCGGCGGGGACGGTCAGCCGCACGGGCGCGCCGTCAATCAGGAAGCCGCCGCCGAGCGGGAAGAGGCGCTTGCGCCCCTTCCAGTCCTCGAGCTCGACGGTGCCGCCCTGCACGCGCGTCACCGCGCCGCAGTAGCCGTCCGCGGCGACCTCGACCACGAGGTCGATCTCGGCCGGGACGATCGGCACCTGCTTCGCTCCGCGTTCGCGCCAGCCCGACGCCAGCACATCCGATCCGTACCTGTCGTCCATGCCCTCCAGCGTATGTGTCTCCGCTGACGGCGAACGGGGATGCGCCCCGCGGCGCTGTCGCGTGTCGTACCCAGTGCATAGACTCGTGACATGGGGCTCGGCTGCCGGTCGGAGGGAACACGATGACGAAACGGTGGCTTGCGCTGGCCGCACTTCTGCTGGCCGCGATGATCGGGACGTTCAGCACGTCCGCCGCCTCCGCCACCGATCCGCTCACGCTCGACGCCGGGTACGTCACCGATCAGGCCGGGGTCCTGAGCCCGTCCGAGAAGAGCACGGTCGAGACCCGCTTGCAGGAGCTCTCGGCCAACTCCTCGGCCGACCTCTTCGTCGTCCTCGTCGACGACTTCACCAACCCCTCCGACAGCGCGGACTGGGCCGACGCGGTGGCGTCGGCGAACAACCTCGGCCCGTCGCAGTACCTGCTCGCGATCGCGGTCGACGGCCGCAGCCTCTACATCTCCGCCGACTCCTCCGGTCCGCTGAGCAACAGCCAGCTCGACGGCATCGAGAACGACATCGCACCGCTCGCGGGAGCCGGGGACTGGGCGGGCGCGATCACCCTCGCGGCCGACCGGATCCAGGGCGACGGCGGCGCGGGTGCCCTGCGGGTGACGCTCATCGTGGTCGCGGTCGTCGTCGTGCTGCTGCTGATCTGGCTCGTGGTCTCGCTCGTCCGCCGTGCGCGGCGCAACGCCGCCATCCGCGAGCGCGGCGCGATGCCCGAGACCCCCGACCCCGCCGACCCGTTCTCCACGCTCACCGACGCGCAGGTCGAGCAGCAGGCCGGTGCCGCGCTCGTGCAGGCCGACGACGCCATCACGTCCAGCCGCGAGGAGCTCGGCTTCGCGGTGGCGCAGTTCGGCGACGGGGCGACGGCCGAGTTCACGCGCGCGGTCGACGAGGCCAAGGCGAAGATCGCGGAGGCGTTCGACCTGCGGCAGAAGCTCGACGACGAGATCGAGGACTCCGTCCATGACCGCCGTGCGTGGCACATCCGCATCATCCAGCTCGCCGACGAGATCGACCGCGTGCTCGATGAGAACACCGAGGCGTTCGACGCACTGCGCCAGCTGGAGCAGAACGCGCCGCAGGAGCTCGAGCGCGTGCGCGGAGAGCGCGCCGCACTGACCCCGCTGCTGCCGACCGCCGCCTCGTCGCTCGCCGCGCTCTCGGCCGCGTACGATCCGGCCGCGTTCGCCACGGTGGCCGACAACCCGACGCAGGCGCAGGAGCGTGCAGCCCTCGCCGACCGCTCGATCCAGGCTGCCGAGCAGGCGATCGCCGCCGGGCGATCGGGCGAGGCGGCGTTCGCGATCCGCACCGCGGAGCAGTCCGTGGCGCAGGCCGGCCAACTGGTGCGGGCGATCGTGGCGCTCGGCACGGAGCTGTCCGCCACGCAGCGGGCCGCCACCGCCCTGGTCGCGGAGCTGCAGTCCGACCTCGCCGCCGCCGCGCAGCTGCCCGACCCGTCCGGCGCGATCGCCGCCGCGGCCTCCGCCACCGCCCAGCAGCTGCAGGTCGCGCAGGCCGATCTGACCGGCACGGCGAAGAATCCGCAGCGCGCACTCGACGCGCTCACGGCCGCGAACACGCAGATCGACGCCACGCTCGCGCAGGGGCGCGAGGCCGTCGACCGCGCGCGCCGTGCGCAACAGCTGCTCGAGCCCACGCTGGCCCAGGCGAACTCCGAGATCCGCGCGACGAGGGAGTTCATCGAGACCCGCCGCGGCACGGTCGGCTCCGCCGCGCGGACGCGCCTCGCGAGCGCCGAGGCCGCACTCACGCAGGCGCTGAGCCTGCGCACGACCGACGTCGAGCGGGCACTCGCCGAGGCGACCAGGGCGCTCGACCTCGCCAGACAGGCGACCGCGGCGGCCGAGTCCGACGTGCGCTCGTACGGCCCGACCGTGGCCGCCGACGACAGCTGGGGCGGGCTCTTCGGCGGCTCGACCGGCTCGGGCGGCTCCGGCATCGGCGGCGACATCCTCGGCGGGATCATCGGCGGACTGCTGGCGGGCGGCGGGGGCGGGTCCTCGCGTCGCAGCAGCAGCGGCTGGCGCTCCTCCGGCGGCGGCGGTTTCCGCAGCTCCGGCTTCGGAGGCGGAGGCAGCCGCGGACGCTCCGGGGGGCGACGCTTCTGATCCCCCGCACAGACACGTACGACACGCTCTTTACGACGACCCTCTGAAAGGAACCACGCATGACCGCCAAGCAGTCCATCTTCGGACGGATCTCCACCCTCGTCCGCGCGAACATCAACGCCCTCCTGGATTCTGCGGAAGACCCGCAGAAGATGCTCGACCAGCTCGTCCGCGACTACACCAACAGCATCGCCGACGCGGAGTCCGCCATCGCGGAGACCATCGGCAACCTGCGTCTGCTCGAGCGCGATCACGAGGAAGACGTGCAGGCCGCCACCGAGTGGGGCAACAAGGCCCTCGCCGCGAGCCGCAAGGCCGATGAGATGCGCGGTGCCGGCAACACCGCCGACGCCGACAAGTTCGACAACCTCGCCAAGATCGCCCTGCAGCGCCAGATCAGCGCCGAGCGTGAGGCGACCGGCGCCGAGCCGCAGATCGCCGCGCAGACGGAGATCGTCGACAAGCTCAAGACCGGTCTCAACGGCATGAAGGACAAGCTCAACGAGCTCAAGAACAAGCGCAGCGAGCTGCTCGCCCGCGCCAAGGTCGCCGAGGCGCAGACCAAGGTGCAGGACGCGGTGAGCTCGATCAACGTGCTCGACCCGACCAGCGAGCTGGGCCGCTTCGAGGACAAGGTCCGCCGCCAGGAGGCCATCGCGCAGGGCAAGGCCGAGCTGGCCGCGTCGAGCCTCGATGCGCAGTTCGAGAGCCTGGAGGACCTCGGCGAGCTGACCGAGGTCGAGGCGCGCCTGGCCGAGCTCAAGGCCGGGGGCGCTGCTCCCCGTCAGGCACTCGAAGGTTCCTGATCCCTCGCTGATGCCCCGGGCCGCGTGCCCGGGGCATCAGCACTTCCGCTGTCGAGAGGTCTTCCCATGGTCCGCTTCCTCGTCGTGCCGCAGTGGCAGGGTTCGCCCGCCGCGCGGGCGATGCTCCTGGTCGACGGGGCGTCGGCGATCGCCGGCGATCTCCCGCGCGCGGCGACCACCGTGCTCGAGGTGCCCGTCGAGGCGGGCGAGTCCCTCGGGACGGGGGTGCGACGCCTCAGCGCCCTGCAGCGGACGCGCGAGCTGGTGCGCGAGCACCTCACGGCCGACACGGTGCTGATCGGCGGCGACTGCAGCATCACGGTCGCGGCACTCGACGCGCTCCGCGGGGGGACGGACGATGTGGCGGTCGTGTGGTGCGACGCGCATGCCGACCTGCACACGCCGGAGACCTCCCCGTCCGGTGCCTTCTCGGGCATGGCGCTGCGCGCGGTGCTCGGCGAGGGCGAGCAGCAGCTCGTGCTCTCCCCCGGTGTGCCGCGGGAGCGCGTGGTGACCGTCGGTGTCCGCAACGTCGACGACGCCGAGGTCGATCCGCTCGCCGCGCTCACCGGTCTGTCGGTCGCCGATCTCGACGATCCGGACGCACTGGCCGCCGCGGTGCGGGCCACGGGCGCCCGCCGCGTGTGGGTGCACATCGACGTCGACGTGCTCGACCCCGCCGCCTTCGCCGGAGTGTCCTCCGCGGTGCCGTTCGGGGTGTCTCCCGCCGCCCTGAGCGCCGCCATCCGCCGCCTGCGGGAGAGCATCCCGCTGGCTGGGGCGACGATCGCCGGCTTCGCGCCGCGGTCCCCGGCCGACGCGGTCGACGATCTGGGCGCGCTGCTGCGCCTGGTCGGAGCGGTCGCGTGACGCCGCCGGAGGGCTGGCAGGACGAGGCCGCCGAACGGCTGCGCCGCGGGCGGCGTGCGGATCGTCGCATCCCCGCGTTCCTGCTGCGCTCCCCCATCAGCCGCCTGGGCTACGCCTGGGGCACAGCCGTCGGCTGGCTCTGGGGCTCCCTGTGGAGCACGGGGCGGGTCGAGCGACGCAACGGCCTGTGGATCTTCCGCGGCATGCCCTCGTGGACGTTCAACCGTGGCGGTGTGTGCGTCGGTGGCTGCTTCCTCACCGGTGACGAACCGCCGAGCGACGCGGTCCTGCGACACGAGGCGGTGCACAAGGAGCAGTGGCTGCGCTACGGGTTCCTGATGCCGGTGCTGTACCTGTTCGCGGGGCGCGACCCGCTGCGCAACCGCTTCGAGATCGAGGCGGGGCTGGAAGACGGCAACTACGTCCGTCGTCCGCGCTGAGTCAGCGCGCGATCGGCAGGAGGCCGAAGCGCTCCGGTGCGTGGATCAGACCGGGGGCGATGCCGAGGGCGCCGGTGAGGTGCTCGACGATGTCGGCCGTGCCGAGGTAGCCGCCCAGCAGCGTGACGTGGGTCTCCACCTCGTCGTCGCACATCATCTCGTCGGCCCAGGCGCAGGTGGCACGGGCGAGCGCCTGTCCCGCCGTGCAGGCGCGACCGCTGCCCGGGGCTCCAGAGCGCTGTCCGCGCGCGAGCCAGGTGACGGTCATGCGACCGGGTGCCTCGATCACGCCGATGTCGGACACCTCGGGCACCTCGATGAAGATGCGACCGGAGGCACACAGGGGCAGCGTGGCCAGGAAGGCCTCGAGCTCCGCGAGGGAGTGCTCATCGGCCGTCACCAGGTGGTGGGCGCGGCGACGCGCGGCGCGACGTGCAGCGCGGGCTCCGCGGATCTCGAGCGAGGTGGTCATGATGGCTCCATGCTACACCAAGTGAAGGCTTGCCTAACCTTCCCCGTCGACCTCAGTCGATGGGCTCGACCAGGGCGGCACGCAGGGCGTCGAGCTCGCCCTCGGTCATGCCGTTGGCGCGCAGGTATCCCGCCGCCGAGCCCCAGCGCTCATCGACCTGCGCGAGCAGCCGTCGCATGACGTCGGCGGGCGACTGCGTGGCAAGGGCCACCGCGTGCACCGCCTCCGGGTGCTGTGAGCGCAGATACTCCGCGATGCGCCGCGAGCGCTCCGGCGGCAGCTGCGACTCGGTGAGCGCGTAATCCGCGATCACCGCCTCCCGATCGGCGCCGACGGCCGACAGGGCGAGCGCGACGGTCACCCCGGTGCGGTCCTTGCCCACCGTGCAGTGCACCAGGGTCGGGTCGCCGGCGGCGATGATGCGGACGGCCTCCACCAGCCGGTCGCCGCTCTCCTCCAGCAGGTGCAGGTACAGGTCGTCGAGGCTCACGTCCGACTCGAAGAAGGAGCGGACGGACCCGAGGAAGAGCGGCAGGTGCGTCGTCTCCGGCCCGTCGATCTCGCTCGGCTCCGCGGCGACCTCCTCCCCGTCGCGCAGATCCACGATGCGCGCCACGGCGTCCCGCAGGACAGCGGCCCCGGCGGCCGTCGCGGTGGAGAGCTGACCGGATCGCAGCAGCACACCCGAGCGGATGCGCCCACCTTCGGCCGGCATCCCGCCCACGTCTCGGACGTTCGAGACGCCCTCGACGTCGAGAACGGTCATGACGCGGCCGGTGCGGTGCGCGACGGCACCGGGTAGCGACCGGCGATGACGATGCGGTTGAACGCGTTGATCGATACGCAGGCCCAGCTCAGCGCGGCGTACTCCTTCTCGGTGAAGACGCTGCCGACCAGGTCGTACACCTCGTCGGAGATGCCGTCCTCCGCGATGAACGTGAACGCCTCGGCGAGCTCGAGCGCCGCCCGCTCCCGGTCGCTGAAGACCCCGCTCTCGCGCCACACGGGGATCTGCGTGAGCGTGTCGGCGTCGATCCCGGCGGCGGCCGCGCGATCGACATGGATGCGCGTGCAATAGCTGCACCCGTTCAACTGCGAGCAGTGGATCATGACGAGCTCCTTGAGCCGGTCATCGATCCCGTTCGCCGCACAGATGGAGCCGACCGTCTTGGAGAACGCGTCGAGGGCCTGATACGCAGCCGGCTCGGTCTTGGAGAGATGCACGCGCTGTTCGGTCATGCCTCCATGATATGGCGCGGTCGAGGCGCAGCGACCGGCGAGCGCGCGCACCCGGAAATGCAGAAGGCCAAGCTACTCGCCATGATGCTCATCGAAACAAGAAGTAATCGACCGTAGCTTCTTGTCACAATGCTCTCGCATTTCCGCGTCGGCGTGGCAGGGGCGCAGAATAGCCCCGTGGCGATCGACACCAGCGAGTTCACCTATCTTCCCGCACAGGCCGAAGCGCTCGGCGTCCCCCTCCCGGAGGTGCAGCGCCTGACACTCCCGCTCGCGGACGGCCGCACCCTCAGCGCCCTCCGGTTCGGCACGGGCGAGCCCCGGATCACGCTCCTGCACGGGGCCGGGCTCAACGCGCACACGTGGGACACGACCGCGCTGGCCCTGCAGCAGCCGGTGCTCGCGATCGACCTCGCCGGTCACGGCGACTCCTCGTGGCGCGACGACGCCGACTACACCCCGCGCGTGCTCGCCGCCGACGTGGCCGCCGCGCTCGACGCCTGGACGACCCAGCCGCAGGTGGTCGTCGGCCAGTCCCTCGGCGGGCTCACCGGCGCCGCCCTCACCGCCGCCCGCCCCGACCTCGTGGCCGAACTCGTGGTCGTCGACATCACGCCGGGAGTGGACGTGACCGCCGGCCCCGCGGCGCTGCGGGCGTTCTACGAGGGCCCGACCGACTTCGCCACCCGCGACGAGCTGGTCGACAAGGCCATGGCGCTCGGCTTCGGCGGCACCCGCCCCGAGACCGAGCGCGGCGTCTTCCTCAACACGCGTGTGCGCGACGACGGCCGGATCGAGTGGAAGCACCACTTCGCCCACCTCGCGGCGCAGGCGCTGTCGGCGCACGACCCCGGCACCCCCGCCGCCCCGTCCGTCCTGCACGAGACCGGCTGGGACGACCTCGCCGGCGTGCGCTCCCCGCTGACGCTGGTCCGGGCGGAGCGGGGCTTCGTGAGCGCCGAGGACGCCGCCGAGCTGCAGCGCCGCCTCCCGGCCGCCCGCGTGGTGGTACTCGACGCCACCCACAACGTGCAGGAGACCGCGCCCGCCGAGCTGGCTGCGCTCCTGACCTCGCGCACCACGTCGGCGACCGGCGGAATATGACGTTCCGTTCCGTCGCCGACCCCCGCACCTCCCCGCAACCCTAGGCTCGTCCCACCGGCACACAGCACCTGCCGCACCGAGAGGAAACACCCATGTTCTTTCGTCACCGACGCCTCGCGCTGATCTCCGCACTCGCGGCCACCGCCGTCGTGCTCAGCGCCTGCTCCGGCTCCGCAGAGCCCGGACCCTCCACCGGGACCGGCGAGCCCGATTCGAACGCGACGCTGCACGTGGGGCTCGTGCTCGAGCCCACCAACCTCGACATCCGCCACACGAGCGGCGCCGCCCTCGAGCAGATCCTCATCGACAACATCTACGAGGGCCTCGTCAGCCGCACGCAGGAGAACGAGATCGAGGGGCGTCTGGCCTCGGACTACGAGGTGTCGGACGACGGGCTGACCTACACGTTCACGCTGAACGACGGGGTCGTCTTCCACGACGGCACTCCCCTGACCTCCGCCGACGTCGTCTCGTCGTACGAGACCGTGCGCACCGACGCCACCGTGCAGGGCAACGCCGAGTTCGCGTCGGTCGCCTCGATCACCGCCCCCGACCCGACCACCGTGCAGATCGTGCTGTCCGCGCCGAACCAGAACTTCCTGTTCGCACTCACGGGCCCGGCCGGACTCGTGTTCAAGACCGGCGACACGACCGATCTGAAGACCGCGGAGAACGGCACCGGCCCGTTCACGCTCTCGCGCTGGAACAAGGGCAGCACCATCACGTTCGCGCGCAACGACGAGTACTGGGGCGACCCGGTGAGCGTCGCCGAGGTCGAGTTCCAGTACATCCCCGACTTCACCGCCGGCGTGAACGCGGCGCTCGCCGGCGACGTCGACGTGCTCACCGCCGTCGACCCGAACCTCGCATCGCAGCTGGAGGACTCCGGCGACTTCACCCTCACGAAGGGCCGCACGACCGACAAGGCCACGCTCGCGTTCAACAACAAGAAGGCGCCGCTCGACGACGTGCGCGTGCGTGAGGCGCTGCGCCTGGCGATCGACCACGAGGCGCTGATCGAGGCCGTCGGAGCCGGCACCCCGCTGTACGGGCCGATCCCCGAGCTCGACCCGGGCTACGAGGACCTCTCCGACGTGATCTCCTACGACCCGGAGCGCGCGAAGGAGCTGCTGGCCGAGGCGGGGCAGGAGGACCTCGACCTCACGCTCACGATCCCCTCGTTCTACGGCACGACCGTCCCGAAGGTGCTCATCTCCGACTTCGACAAGGTCGGCGTGAACCTCGAGGTCGACTCGGTGGAGTTCCCGACCTGGCTCGAAGACGTCTACACCAACAAGGACTACGACCTCAGCTTCGTGCTGCACGTCGAGCCGCGCGACTTCGGCAACTTCGCCAACCCGGACTACTACTTCGGCTACGACAACGCCGAGGTGCAGGACCTGTACGCCCAGGCGCTGGCCGAGGTCGACCCCGACGCGTCGGCGAAGCTGCTCGCCCAGGCCGCCCGCATCGTGTCGGAGGACCACGCGGCCGACTGGCTGTACAACGGCGAGACCATCACCGCGGTCAGCCCGATCGTCTCGGGCTTCCCGGAGGACTCGATCAACTCGCGCATCAACCTGGCGGACGTCACCGTCAGCAGCGCCGACTGAGCGCCCGGTTCCGACCCCGTGCTGCGCTACGCGCTCGTCCGAGGGGCCCTGCTCATCGCAGGGCTCCTCGTGTCGAGCGCGCTCATCTTCCTGACCCTCCGGGTGTTCCCCGGTGACGTCGCCCAGCTCATCGCCGGGACCCAGGCGTCGCCCTCCGAGGTCGAAGCCCTCCGGGAGTCGCTCGGCCTGAACCGTCCCCTGCTCGCGCAGTACACCGACTGGATCGGCGGCATCTTCCGCGGCGACCTCGGCACCTCCCTCCTCTCCGGCGCGTCCGTCGGCGAGGAGCTGCTGCTCAAGGCGCAGGTCACGGTGCCGCTCGGCCTGCTGTCGCTGCTGATCGCGGTGCTCATCGCCGTGCCGTTCGGGATCCTCGCGGCCCTTCTGCGCGGCCGGCGCGGCGGGACGGCGCTCAGCGTCGGTGCGCAGGCGCTCGCGGCCGTTCCGGTGGTCTGGGCGGGCATGATGCTGATCGTGGTGTTCTCCGTGTGGCTCGGCTGGCTCCCGCCGCAGGGCTTTCCGCGCACCGGCTGGTCGACACCGGGCCGGGCCATCGAGGCGCTGCTGCTTCCCGCGCTGACCATCGGGATCGTGGAGGGCGCGATGCTCATGCGGTTCGTGCGCAGCGCCACGCTCCAGGCCGCCGGTCAGGATTTCGTGCGCACGGCCGCGGCCAAAGGGCTCACCCGCACGCGCGCCCTGATCCAGCACGGCATCCCGGCGGTCGGGCTGTCGATCGTGACGGTGCTCGGGCTCCAGGTCGCCGGGATCATCGTCGGCTCCGTCGTGATCGAGCAGCTGTTCACCCTGCCCGGCATCGGCCGGATGCTGGTGGCCGACGTGGGCACGCGCGACCTGATCAAGGTGCAGAGCGAGCTGCTCGTGCTCACCGGGTTCGTCCTGGTCGTGGGCTTCGTGGTCGACCTGCTGCATCGCGCGATCGACCCGAGACAGCGGGAGGCCGCATGACCCCCCGCTGGCTGCACCGGCTGTGGCAGACGGCGACCGGACGCTTCGGCCTGATCGTGGTCGCCGTCATCGCGCTCGCGGCCCTCGTATCGCTGTTCTGGACGCCGTTCGACCCGCGCGCCTCCGACATCGGCGACCGTTGGCTGCCGCCGGGCCTCCCCCACCTGCTGGGCACCGACGACACCGGGCGCGACATCCTCAGTCTGCTGATGGCCGGTGCCCGCACGACCGTGTTCGTCAGTGTCGGCGCCGGCCTCATCGCCACGCTCGTCGGCATCGCGCTCGCGGCCCTCGGAGCGCTCACCACGCGGCTCGTGCGCGAGACCGTGGCCGTGCTCGTCGACATCCTGATCGCGTTCCCGGTGCTGCTCATCGCCATGATGATCTCGTCGGTCTGGGGCGGGTCGCTGTGGGTCGTCATCTGGGCGGTCGGCATCGGGTTCGGCGTGAACATCGCCCGGGTCACGCGCCCCGAGCTGCGCCGCGTGCAGCAGAGCGACTTCATCCTCGCCGCCCGCGCCTCGGGGCTGACACCGGCGCAGACGCTCGTGCGCCACCTGCTGCCGAACGTGGCCCCGGTGTTCATCGTGCAGCTGTCGTGGTCGATGGCGGTGGCCGTGCTCGCCGAGGCCGGCCTGTCCTACCTCGGCTTCGGCGCCTCGGTGGTCGAGCCGAGCTGGGGCCTGCTGCTCGCCGATCTGCAGCGCTACATCGGCGTGCACCCGCTCACGGTCATCTGGCCGGGACTGACCATCACCCTCACGGTGCTGGCGCTCAACCTGCTGGGCGACGGACTGCGCGAGGCGACCGACCCGACCCTGCGGCACCGCGCCGCCGAGACGCACACCCCGGCGGTGGTCGCGTGAGCCTGGTGGTGGAGGACCTGGTCGTCGAGCTCGACGGGCGACGCCTGGTCGACGGCGTGTCGTTCGAGGTGCCCGATGGCGCCAGGGTCGGGCTGATCGGCGAATCCGGCTCCGGAAAGTCGCTCACGGCGCTTGCAGTGCTCGGGCTGCTCGCGGACGGGGCGACCGCGCACGGCAGCATCCGCTGGGACGGCACCGAGCTGATCGGCCTTCCCGACCGGGAGCTCGCGCGGCTGCGCGGCGACGACATCGGCATCGTGTTCCAGGAGCCGCGTACGGCCCTGAACCCGATCCGCACCGTGGGGCGGCAGATCGCCGAGTCGATCCGCATCCACCAGGGTCTCGGGAAGCGCGAGGCCAGGGAGCGCGCGATCGCCCAGGCAGCACGCGTGCGGCTCCCCGACCCCGAGACCATCGTCGACCGCTACCCGCACCAGCTCTCGGGCGGGCAGCGGCAGCGGGTGGCGATCGCGATGGCCCTCGCCTGCCGCCCTCGGCTGCTCATCGCCGACGAACCCACCACGGCGCTCGACGTGACGATCCAGGCGGAGATCCTGTCCCTGCTGCTGGGGCTCGTGGAAGACGAGGGCATGTCGCTCGTGTTCATCACGCACGACCTCGCGGTGCTGGCCCAGGTGGCGACCGAGGGCGTGGTGCTCGAACACGGCAGGGTCGTCGAGGCCGCACCCGTGTCGACCCTGCTCAGCACCCCCGCCTCCCCCGTGACGCAGGGGCTGCTGCGCGATGCGACCGCCACCCTGTGGCGGCCGGAAGGCGGTGCGGCATGAGCCTGATCGAGGCGCGCGGCCTGCGGCGGGACTTCGTGGTACCGAAGCGCACGACCTTCGAGCGCACGCGGCGGCAGACCGCGCTGGAGCCCACCGACCTCGACGTGGTCGAGGGGTCGTCGGTCGGCATCATCGGCGAGTCGGGGTCGGGCAAGTCCACCCTGGTGCGGCTGCTCCTCGGGCTAGACCGCCCGACCGCCGGAACGGTCGCGGTGGACGGTCGTGCGGTCGACGCCGCGGCTTCCGCCCGGGCGCTGCACTGGCTGCGACGGCAGACCGGGCTCGTGTTCCAGGACCCGTACGCCTCGCTCGACCCCCGCATGACCGCCGGCCAGATCGTGCGGGAGCCCCTGTGGGCCCTGGGCATCGAGGGCGACCACCGGGCACGCGTACGGGAAGTGCTCGCCCAGGTCGGGCTCGAGCCGGACATGGGCGACCGCTACCCGCACGAGTTCTCCGGCGGGCAGCGGCAGCGCATCGCCCTCGCCCGCGCGATCGTGCATCGTCCGCGCATCCTCGTGGGCGACGAGCCGCTGTCCGCCCTCGACGTCACGGTGCGCGCGCAGATCCTCGACCTGCTGCGCGAGCTCAAGGCGACCTCCGAGCTGACGCTGCTGCTCGTCTCGCACGACATCGGCGTGGTGCAGAATCTGTGCGACACGGTCGTGGTGATGAAGGACGGCCGCATCGTCGAGCGCGGTGCGACGGCGGACGTGCTGCTGCACCCCGCGCACGACTACACGCGGGCGCTGCTGGCGGCGATCCCGGTCATCCCCGGGCCTGCGGAGGGCTGAGGCTCAGCGGGAGCGGCCGAACAGCGCGCCGCGACGCGGACGGGACGGGCGCAGCGCCCGGCGCAGATACACGGTGCCGAGGTCACGGCCGAACTTGTGTCCGACGCGTCCCATCCGCCCCGCCTCGACGAAGCCGAGCTTCTCGTGCAACCGGATCGACGCCTCGGCCCCACGGTCGCTGATCACCGCGACCATCTCGCGGATGCCGCGCTGCTCGCACGCGTCGATGAGCGCCTGCAGGAGCGCCGACCCCAGCCCCTTCCCGCCCGCCCCCGGGCCGAGGTAGATCGAGTCCTCGACCGTGTAGCGGTACGCGTTCTTACCCGCCCACGGCTGCGCCACCGCGTAGCCCAGCACGGCCCCCGATGGCGACACCGCCACCAGGAACGGGAGCCCGAGACGGTCGAGCAGCGCATACTTCTCCCGCCAGGACGGGATCGTGCTGCGGCGCTCGTCGAGCGTGACCGCCGAGTTGCTCACGAAGTGGTTGTAGATCTCGCGCACGTGAGGGAGGTCGGCGGGACGCGCGGGCCGGATGGCATACGCGAAGACCTCGGGAGCCGGTGCCGGTCGCAGATGGCGCGGCAGCACCCGGCGACGGTCCCCCGGCTCGAACTGCATGCGCTCAGCTTAGGGAGGCCTCCGCCTCGCCCTCCACCCGCCAGTCCACCGGGTCGCCGCCCGCCTCCGCCAGCAGCGCGTTGGCGCGGGAGAAGGGCCGCGAACCGAAGAAGCCGCGGCTCGCCGAGAGCGGCGACGGGTGCGCGGATTCGATCACCGGCGTGTCGCCGAGCAGCGGACGGAGGTTCGCGGCGTCCCTGCCCCACAGCACGGCGACGAGCGGCTGGTCCCGCGCGACGAGCGCACGGATCGCGAGCTCTGTCACCTCCTCCCAGCCCCAGCGGCGGTGCGACCCCGCCGCGCCCGGCTGCACGGTGAGCACCCGGTTGAGCAGCAGCACGCCCTGGTCGCTCCACGCGGTGAGGTCGCCGTGCGGCGCGGGCGGGAGGCCGAGGTCGCTCTCGCGCTCCTTGTAGATGTTCGTCAGACTCCGCGGCAGCGGTCGCACGTGGCGGTCCACCGCGAACGACAGCCCGATCGGATGCCCCGGCGTGGGGTACGGGTCCTGCCCCGTGATGAGCACCCGCACCTCCGACAGCGGCCGCTGGAACGCCCGCAGCACGTTCTCGCCCGCGGGAAGGTAGCCGCGACCGGCCGCCTGTTCCGCACGGAGCCGCTCGCCGAGCGCGGTGATCCGCTCCTGCGCGGGAGCCAGAGCCTCCGCCCAGCCCGGATCGATCAGTCCGTCGCGCGCGAGCTCGGCGAGGCCGCGGCCCGCCATCACTCCGCGGTCCGCACGCGCAGCGGACCCCGCGCGAGCAGGTGCTGGGCGGACTGCGCCACCGGGCGCATCGTGATCAGGTCGAGATTGACGTGTGCGGGAGCCCCCAGCGCGTAGGCGATCACATCGGCGACGTCGTCGGCCAGGAGGGGCGCCTCGACCCCGGCGTACACCGCCTCCGCCGCGACCGCGTCGCCGCCGAGACGGTTGAGCGTGAACTCCTCCGTGTGCACCATCCCCGGCGCGACCTCCACGACCCGGATGGGCTCGCCGTTGAGCTCCTGGCGCAGGGCCCGCACCAGCATGCCCTCGGCCGCCTTCGCCGCGTTGTACCCCGCCCCGCCCGGATACGCCGTCTGCGCGGCGGTCGAGGTCACGAACACCGTGTCCGCGTGCCCGTCCACCTCGGCCGTCGCCCGCAGGAGGGGCAGGAGCCCCGCGACCAGGCGCTGCGTGGCCAGCACGTTCGCGTCGAACATCCACTGCCAGTCGTCGATCGCGGCATCCTCCACGCGGTCCGTCCCGCGCGCGCCCCCGGCGACCTGCACCAGCGCGTGCAGCGGACCCGAACGCTCGAGCTCTCCGACCAGGGCCGACACGGCGGCACCGTCGGTCAGGTCGCACGCGATCACCGAGGCCCCGGTCTCCGCGGCCAGGGCCCGCAGGCGGTCCTCCCGGCGGGCGACGCCGACCACGTCCCATCCCCGCCCCCGCAGCGCGCGCACCGTCGCCGCGCCGATCCCGGAACTCGCCCCTGTCACCACTGCACGTCTGTTCGCCATGCCCTCCACCGTACGATGTCCTCACCCGATTCCCGAGCGACGATCGCCGCGGTGCCGCGAACGTCAGAACAGCGTGGCGGTGCGCGTGTGCACGGTGCCGTCGCTGGGGCTCCCGGTCGAGGTGACCGTCACGGGGATACCCGAGTTCAGCGGCGTCGGACCGAGGATGCCGAACGTGACGTGGGTGACCCCCTGCCCCGCGACGCTGCCCACGTACGCCAGTGTGTACGTCACGGTGCCGTCGCCGTTGTCGGTCACGCCCCCCGCGGTCCAGGTCGGGTCGGTCGCCGGGAGCGCGGGAACGGACGGGCTCGACCCGCCGGCGTTCGCGATGACGACCGGTTGCAGCGCGCCGACGTCGGCTCGATTCATGGTGACGGTGACCGTGCCGCTGGTGATGTCCGCCACCGGGATCGTGGCCGCCTGCGTGTCGTCGTTGCGCAGCTGGATCGATGCGCCGTAGTACTGCGGGTCCACCCAGGTGCCGCCCTGCATGGTCTCGATCACGAATCGGCCCAGCCCTTCGGCCGACGCCGCCGCGGCCGGCGCGGCGGTCACCAGCGCGATCACCGGCACGGACCAGACCGCGCCCGCCAGCACGGTCCGGCGGGGCAGGCCCCGGGGTTCGTCATCGTGTGCGCCCGCACCGAGATCGTCGACAGCCATGGGGTCTCCTGTCCGCCGGCCCGTCGGCCGCGCCTGGCAGGTACGGTATCCGGCACCGCGGCCGGGCGGAAGACCTGCGTCCTCCGCTCGAGGTGAGGAGCGCTGTGTTACGTCACATTTCCCGGCCGCTGTTGACACCGGGGGAAGTTCCGTACTCTCGCTGCAAGGGCACACGCCATCCGACTTCCGACCGTTCCAGGGGGAACACATGTCCGCACCCGAGACCTGGCGTTTCGAGACCAAGCAGATCCACTCGGGCGCCGCACCCGACCCGGTCACGAAGGCGCGTGCGACGCCGATCTACCAGACCACGTCGTACGTGTTCGACAACGCCGACCACGCCGCGAACCTGTTCGCGCTGGCCGAGTTCGGCAACATCTACACCCGCATCCAGAACCCGACCCAGGATGTGCTCGAGCAGCGCCTCGCGGCCCTCGAAGGGGGCACCGGCGCCCTCGTCCTGTCCAGCGGCCAGGCCGCCTCGACCTTCGCGATCCTCAACATCGCCCAGGCCGGCGACCACTTCGTCGCCTCCAGCTCGATCTACGGCGGCACCTACAACCTCTTCAAGTACACGCTCGCCAAGCTCGGCATCGAGGTCACGTTCGTCGAGAACCAGGACGACCCCGAGGAGTGGCGCCGCGCCGTCCGCCCGAACACCAAGCTGTTCTTCGCCGAGACCATCGGCAACCCGCAGATCAACGTGCTCGACATCCGCGCGGTCGCCGACATCGCGCACGAGAACGGCGTCCCGCTGATCGTCGACAACACGATCGCGACGCCCTACCTCATCCGCCCGTTCGAGCACGGCGCCGACATCGTCGTCCACTCGATCACCAAGTTCCTCGGCGGCCACGGCACGACCATCGGCGGCGTCGTGATCGACGGCGGCCGTTTCGCGTGGTCGGAGAACGTCGAGAAGTTCCCCGGCCTCACCGAGCCCGACCCCTCGTACCACGGCGCCAGCTACACGGCCGCGGTCGGCGACGCGCTCGCCTACATCATCAAGGCCCGCGTGCAGCTGCTGCGCGACCTCGGCTCCTCCATCTCGCCGCAGAGCGCCTGGAACCTCATCCAGGGCGTGGAGACCCTGTCGCTGCGCATCGAGCGCCACGTGCAGAACGCCCAGGAGATCGCCGAGTGGCTGGACGGCCGCGACGACGTCGCGTCGGTCAACTACTCGGGTCTGCCCTCCTCGCCGTGGTACGCCAAGGCGAACGAGTACGCGCCGAAGGGCGTCGGCGCGGTGCTGTCGTTCGAGCTCAAGGGCGGCGTGGAGGCCGGTCGCGAGTTCGTCAACAGCCTGTCGCTGTTCAGCCACCTCGCCAACATCGGCGACGTGCGCTCGCTCGTCATCCACCCCGCCTCCACGACGCACGCGCAGCTCACGCCCGAGCAGCAGCTCACGGCGGGTGTGACGCCGGGCCTCGTGCGTCTGTCGGTGGGGCTCGAGAACATCGACGACCTGAAGGCCGACCTCGACCAGGCGCTCGCCGCCGCGCGCGCCGTCTCGGAGGCCGCCCGCGCCTGAGCGGACCGTCTCGCACGGATGCCCCGGACCACGCGGTCCGGGGCATCCGTCGTCCCCGCCGCGTAACCTGCCGCCGGAGCGCCGCCCGCCAGGCGAGAATGGGGGAATGGACTGGCAGACGACCTCCGAGGACACGGTGCCGTCGGCACCCGTGACGGAGGCCGACGTCCGTCTGCTCCGTGCCCGACCGCCCGCGACCGGCGCATGGCGCGACGGAGACCCCGTGGGCGGGCGCCGCTTCGCCGCCTTCGGGTCGTTCCGCACCGAGAGCGGGGCCGAGCTCCCCGGCATCCGGCTGGCGTACGAGACCTGGGGCGAGCTGAACGCCGCACGGGACAACGCCGTGCTCGTGCTCCACGCGCTCACCGGCGACAGCCACGTGCGCGGCGAGGCAGGAGCCGGACACCCCACGGCCGGCTGGTGGGAGGACATCGTCGGGCCGGGCGCGGCGCTCGACACCGACCGGTGGTTCGTGATCGCGCCGAACATGCTCGGCGGCTGCCAGGGCTCGACCGGACCGGCGAGCATCGCCCCCGACGGCTACGAGTGGGCGTCGCGCTTCCCCTACCTCACGATCCGCGATCAGGTGGCCGCGCAGGTGCGCCTGGCCGACGCGCTCGGCATCGACACCTGGGCGGCGGTGATCGGCGGCTCGATGGGCGGCATGCACGCGCTGGAGTGGGCGGTCACCCATCCCGCCCGCGTCGAGCGGCTCGCCGTGCTGTCCTCGCCACCGGTGACGACGGCCGACCAGATCGCCCTGAACACGGTGCAGCTCGAGACCATCCGCATGGACCCGCGCTTCCAGGGCGGCGAGTACTACGACCTCTCCGACGGCGACGGCCCCCACCGCGGCCTCGCCCTCGCCCGGCGCATGGCCCTGCTGAATTACCGCAGCCCGATCGAGCTCAACCAGCGGTTCCAGCGGTCGTGGCAGTCCGACGTGTCGCCGCTCGGGCACGGCGGGCGCTTCGCAGTGGAGTCGTACCTCGACTTCCACGGCAACAAGTTCACGCGCCGGTTCGACGCCAACAGCTACATCACCCTGGTCGAGGCCATGAACTCTCACGACGTGGGGCGCGGTCGCGGTGGTGTGGAGGAGGCGCTGCGCGCGGTGACGGCCACGACCCTCGTGCTCGGCATCGACAGCGACCGGTTGTTCCCCGTCGACGGCCAGCAGCGTATCGCCCGCAGCATCCCCACCGTGCTCGACGACGACGCGGTGGTGGTGGTGAGCGACTTCGGCCACGACGGCTTCCTGATCGAGACCGACGCGGTCGGCACGCAGCTGCGACGCCTCCTCGACGCCTGAGCTCACGCCGGGGCGAAGCTCCACGGACGTGCCGCGGCGTGCAGCGTGCCCTGCTCCCACGCGAAGGCCCGCCCGCCGTCGAGCACACGCGTCTGGAACAGCTCCGCCGCCCCGGCCGACGCGAGCGCCGCGGACACCCGGTCGTGCATCGACAGCCGGTGCAGCGTGACCCAGGTGGGCGGGAACAGCGTCCACTCCCCCGACGCGTGTCGGCCGAGGGCCTCCGCCGGGGTGACCCAGGCGAGTTCCGCGACCTCCGCCTCGGACGGCACGGCCTCGGCCCGCGGAGCCTCGGCGAGGAAGAACCAGGTGCGGATGCGGACGGGAGCCTCCGCGGGCGGCCGCCACTCCGACAGGGGCACGAGCCCGTCGATCACGAGGCCCACCTCCTCCGCGGTCTCGCGCACCGCCGCCCGCCGCGCATCGTCCACGCGCTCGGCGCCGTCGCGGCGGTCGCCCTGCTCGACCTTGCCGCCGGGGAAAACCCAGGCTCCGGCGAACGAGCCGCGCTCCGGTCGCCGCAGCAGCAGCACGCGGAAGCCCTCGTCGGCGGGTCGCAGCAGCACGGCCGTCCCCGCCAGCGGCAGCTCGTCGTCGGGGATCGTCACCCCGTCACTCTACGACGCGAGTACGACGACCGCTGGGGCGCGACGCGCCTCCACCCGGTACGACAGCAGCGCGATGAGCAGTCCGGCGACCGCGAGCGCGGCGCCGGTCCACGCGGGAGCGGTGAAGCCCCAGCCGAGTGCGATCACGACGCCGCCCAGGAACGCGCCGAGGCTGTTGCCGACGTTCAGCGCGGAGTGGTTCATGGCCGCGGCGATCGACTGGTTGTCGCCCGCGACGTCCATGAGCCGCGTCTGGATGGTGGGGCTGAGCACGGACGAGACGAAGCCGACCAGCACCACCAGCAGGCCGAGGCTCACGATCCAGAACGACAGCACCGCCAGCAGCGCGAACACGACGCCCATCGCGGCCAGGCCGCCCAGCAGCGTGCGCCGGAGGTCGATGTCGGCGAGGTGCCCGCCGACCAGGTTGCCCGCGGTCATACCCAGCCCCATCAGCACCAGCACGATCGGCACCGCCCACTCGGGCGACCCCGCGACCTCGGTGACCAGCGGCGCGATGTAGCTGTAGACGGCGAAGAAGCCGCCGAAGCCGATCGCGCCGACGCCGAGCGTGAACCACACCTGTCCGATGCGGAACACCCCGAGCTCCGCGCGCATCGTGCGACCGGGGTCGCCCGGGTGCGCGGGCACGAACAGGGCGATGCAGAGCGTGGCGAGGGCGAACACCAGCGCGACCACGGCGAACGCGGCACGCCAGCCCCACTGCTGCCCGAGGAACGTGCCCAGCGGCACCCCCACGACGTTCGCGACCGTGAGCCCGGTGAGGATGAAGGCGACGCCCTTCGCGCGGTTGCCCGGACCCATCACCTCGGCGGCCACGAGCGCGCCGATCCCGAAGTAGGCGCCGTGCGGCAGGCCCGCCAGGAACCGCGATGCACCGACCAGCTCGAACGTGGGCAGCACGACGGTCAGCGCGTTGAACACGGTGAGCGCGAGGGCCAGCACGATCATCACGCGGTGGCGCGGGAACCGGGCGACGAAACCCGCGATCGTCGGCGCGCCGATCACCACGCCGAGCGCGTAGAGCGAGATCAGCCAGCCGGCCTGGCTCAGCGCCTCCTCCTGGCTGGTCGCCCAGACGGACGGCAGCAGGTCGGCGGCGATGTTCGGGAGCAGCCCCATCACGACGAATTCGGTCATGCCGATGCCGAAGCTGCCGATGGCGAGAGAGAGGAGCGCCCTCTTCGCCGCACCCCTCGATGCGGTCGAGGGATTCACCGGTTCAGCTTAGCGGTCGTCGGTCTCGTCGATCGCCGCCTCCAGGCGCTCGACCTTCGCGTCGAGCTCGCCCGAGTACCCCGGACGGATGTCGGCCTTGAGCACGAGGGACACGCGGGAGCCGAACGGCATGACCGCCTCGGTCGCACGCTTGACCACGTCCATCACGGTGTCCCAGTCGGGGCCCTCGATCTCGGTGAACATGCTCGTGGTGCGGTGCGGGAGTCCGGAGGCGCGCACCACGCGCACGGCGGCGGCCACCGCGTCGTGGACAGAGGCGTCGGAGCGGTCGACGGCACCGTCGGCCGGTGTGCCGCTGGGGGCGACGGAGAAGGCGATCAGCATGGGTTCACTCCTTGATTCGAGGGGGACGGACGGCGGGAACACGCAGGACGGCGCGCAAGCTCACGACGGTCAGGACGATGAGCAGCACGTTGCGCAGCGTGAGCAGCAGCACGGGCACGGGCTCGGCCCGCAGCAGCGCGTCGTAGGTGAGCGGGTAGATCAGGCAGGTGACCAGGCACAGCGCCAGCACCAGCACGGCGGGCACCGTCGCGCGCGCCCTGTCCCACACGATCCAGAGGATCACGGGCGCGAGAAGCCAGGTCTGGAACTGCGGCGACCCCACCTTGTTGCCGACGATCAGCACCGTCACGAGCGCGAGCGCGAGCGGCGGGAACAACCGGCCGAACACCGCACCGCGCGTGGCCTTGACCGCCCCGAGGGCGGTGACCGCGACGACCGCCACGGCCATCAGCGGCGTGAGGACCGCGGCGACCGCATCGACGCCCGGCGCGGTGATCTGGAACGTGAGGATGTCGAAGCTGTACTCGATGCGGGCGGCACCGGCCACCGCGAGCCACAGGAACGGCGTCGCCGCGACCGCCTCGATCTGCAGGCCGCGACCGGTCTGCGCGGTGAGGAACCCGAGGATCTCCGACCGGGCACCGAGCAGCACGAGCCCCCCGAGCACGACGGCCGTGACCACCAGCGCCGCCAGGAGCTGCCGCCACCGCCGGCGCCCGGCCACCACCGCCGCGAGCAGCAGCGCGCCCGGCCAGATCTTGATCCACGCGCCGACCGTCAGGAGGGCAGCGGCGAGCGCGGGCCGCGACAGCAGCCACAGGCCGGCGACGACCGCGATCGGCACGGTGACCGCGTCGATCCGGTACAGCGCGATGGGTCCGAGCAGCAGGAGCGCGGCGCACCAGAACCACGCCGCGGCCGTGCGCGCCCGGCCCGGACGACGCCCGACCAGCACGGCGAACGCGACAGCGTCGAGCACGCCCACCAGCACCGCCCAGGCGACGAGGTACGCGGACGAGACGCCGAGCAGGGGCACGAGCGGGGTGGCCAAGAGCCCGGCGAGCAGCATCGGCAGCAGCGCGAGCTGGGGGTACACCCACGGTTCGGTGACGCCCACGACCGGGCCGCCACCGAGCGCCGCCGACGACCAGGGCTCGTACACCAGCACGACGTCGCCCATCGGCTGGCTCGGGTAGATCCACCCCGCGAGCGCGGTGAGCAGATGCACCAGGAGGAACGCGGCCCACAGCGCGATCGTCCGGGCGGGCACGCGCCGGGTCACGACAGGACGTCCGCGATCGCGAGGGGCAGCGCCTCCGCCACGTCCAGCGCGACGATCGGGTGGCCCGTGCCACCCTCCCCCACCCCCGCGGCGATGCGCGCGGCGTGCCCGTGCAGCCAGGCGCCGGC
>NZ_SSDQ01000131.1:0-285 GCF_004794315.1 Microbacterium sp. PF5
CATCTACAGTTCCTGACAGTGTATAACCATCAAAGTCAACGTTGTAGACAACACCACTACGATATAGGTGCCGAGCTGTAGCGACATGTTCCTGATCAGCTGTTTGCTGTGGATCTAGTCCTTGAACGAACTCATTCGCAATCATCATAATTTCATCTTTCGTAATTGAGTGTTGCAGCATAATATTCCTCCGTACACATATTTCTTTCCTTTACCATTATAAACAAAAAATGCTCAAAACAGAAAAAATGAAATTTGGATTACATAACTTGAAAATCATGGTAA
>NZ_SSDQ01000132.1:0-603 GCF_004794315.1 Microbacterium sp. PF5
ACGACCGCGCAGCCCTGAGCGGCGCGGGAGCCCACGCCGTGCTCGCCGACGTCACCGCCCTGCGCGGCGCGCTCGCCCAGCGCGACCTGCTGCCCACCGTCTCCGCGCGCTGAGCATCCGGCCATGGGAACCGTGCTGATCCGCCCGCCCGGTCACCGGAGGGACGTCGCCCTGCGCCCCGCCGCCACCGCCATGGTGTGGATCGGCGACGGGCACCCGCACGAGACCATCGCGGTGCCCGGCGTCGCCCTCGGCGACCACGACGTGCTGGTCGCTGTCGAGATGTCGACCATCTGCGGCTCCGACGTGCACACCGTGCAAGGGCGGCGCGCGGCCCCCACGCCGCTCGTGCTCGGGCACGAGAGCGTGGGGCGGGTCATCGCGCTCGGTGACGCCGGAGCGGACGCGACCGACGGGGCCCCGCTGCGCCTCGGCGACCGCGTGGTGTGGTCGGTCACGGTGTCGTGCGGCACGTGCGACCGCTGCCGCCGCGGGCTCACCCAGAAGTGCCGCGACCTGGGCAAGTACGGCCACGACAGGGTGGGCGTGCACGGCGACCCGGCGCGTTCGCCAGCCACGTGCAGCTGCGCGCGGGGACGGCGA